>CALBKB010000029.1 GCA_937892635.1 uncultured Clostridia bacterium | reverse complement strand
CTATCTGCGCCCCTTAAACGATGCGCTTATGGAAATGCTGGGCGGTGAAAATTATCGCCGCTATCTGGAAAAGGGTGCCATTGAGGTGGCGCCGCTGGCTTATATGCGCGGGCGTACCCTCGACGACAGTTTTATTATTCTCGACGAGGCGCAGAACACCACCCCCGAACAAATGAAGATGTTCGTCACCCGTTTCGGTTTTAACTCCAAGGTGGTCATCACCGGTGACAGTACCCAGACCGACCTGCCCCGCTCGACCTGTTCGGGGCTTACCGAGGCGGTCAAGGTGCTCTCGGGGCTGGAGGGTATCGCCGTGCGGCATTTGAGCAGTAAAGACGTGGTGCGTCATCCGCTGGTCCAGCAGATCATCGACGCCTACGAGAAATACGAAAAAGCCAAGGCAAGAAAGGGAAAATAAATGAAGATTACGGCAGGATTTGTCAACGAACAAAAGGATATGCCCATCGGGGCCGAGCAAAAGAAGGTTATTCGCGAGGCAATTAAGGAAACGCTGCTGCTGGAAGAATTTGAGCGTAGCTGTGAGGTGTCGGTGGCCGTGGTCGACGAGGCCAAGATCCGCGCCCTCAACGCCACCTACCGCGATGTCGACGCCGTAACCGACGTGCTCTCCTTTCCCGACGGCACCGTCGATCCCGATTCGGGCGTAGTCTGGCTGGGCGACGTGGTGCTCTGCGCCCGCCGCGCCAAGGAACAGGCCGATACCTTCGGTCACTCCTTCGATCGGGAGCTGGCCTACCTGACCTGCCACAGCATATTGCATTTGCTCGGCTACGACCACGTCGACAGCGAGGCCGACGAGAAGATTATGCGCCAAAAACAGACCCAGGTCATGCGCCGCATGGGGCTGGAGGTCGTCCGTGGAGATTAAGTATTCGGGCTTCGTGTCCATCGCCGGCTTGCCCAACGTTGGCAAATCGACGCTGCTCAACGCCCTCATGGGCGAAAAATTGGCCATCGTCTCGCCGCGTGCCCAAACCACCCGCGGCAAGGTGGTCGGCATCCGCACCGAGGGTGAGCGCCAGGTCGTTTTTATTGATACCCCCGGCGTCCACGCCCCCCACAACGCGCTGGGACAAACCATGAACAAAACGGCGGGCGAGGCCACGGCCGATACCGACGTGGTCATTTTGGTCACCACCGTCAAAAAAGGCGTCTCCCCCTTGGAAGAGAAGATCATCAAGGGGATCCAAGCCGCCAACCAAAAGAGTATTCTCGTTATCAATAAGGTCGATACCGTTAAGGACAAGCCCCGCATCATGCAGACCATCGCCGCCTTCTCGGCCCTGCATAGCTTTGACGCCGTCGTGCCCATGAGCGCGCGCAACAAAAAAGGGTTGTCCATCCTGGAACAGGAACTGTGGAAGCTTATCCCTGAGGGTATTGCCTATTATCCGCCCGATATGACCACCGAAACGCCCGACGGCGAGTATTGCGCCGAGATCATTCGGGAAAAACTCTTGCTCTCCCTCTCGGAAGAGGTGCCCCACGGCATTGCCGTTGAGGTGTATCGTATGGCACAGCGGGATAACGACGTCATCGATATCGACGCCAACATCATCTGCGAAAAGGATTCGCATAAGGCCATCATCATCGGCAAGGGCGGCGAAAAGCTCAAGGCCGTCGCCTCGGCCTCGCGCAAGGAGATCGAGGCCTATTTCGGCTACAAAGTGAATCTGCAAACCTGGGTCAAGGTGCGCGACGATTGGCGCAACGACCCCCGCGCCCTGCGTTCGCTGGGCTTTGGCTTAGAATAATTTACCTTGTCTTTTTTCAGCCCTTTTGCCCACACTAAGGGCGAGGTGAGAATCATGGAAAAAGACTTATGGAAACAGTTTGAAAAAAGCGGCCGCGTCAACGATTACTTGGCCTATAAGCAGGCCGAGCGCAAGCGGTCGGAAAGCGGGAAAGATGCACATAAAAACTGACGCGATCGTCCTTCGCGCCTACGACAACGGAAAAAACAGCAAACTGCTCCTGCTGCTCACTCGTGAGCAGGGACGGCTGGCCGCGGTAGCCCGCGGCGCCGGCTCGCTCAAAAGCGCTCTGTGCGCGGCATCGGGGCAGTTTTGCTATGCCTCGTTTGTCCTCTTCAAAAACGCCGACCGCTACGTGGTCGACTCGGCCGATATCAAGGAGCTCTTTTTTGAATTGAGAAACGACGTCACGGCCTTAGCCTGCGCCCAATATATGGCCGAGATTGCCGATGCCGTCGCTCAGGAAGGCGAGCCCAACGAGGAACTCTTGCGCGTCTTGCTCAACTGCCTGTACGCCCTCGCCAAACTCAAACTGGCTCCCGCACTGTGCAAATGCGTCTATGAACTGCGGGTCGCCGCCTGCGAAGGCTATATGCCCGATCTTGACGATACGCAGGCCGTCGGCGTTGATCTGGTGCAGGGACAGGCCGTAGCGAGCGGAGAGGCGGTATATCCTCTTTCACAAACGGCACTGGACAGGTTGCGCGAAATCTTTCGTTTGCCCGTCGAGCGCATCTTCTCCTTTGCCGCCTCGCCCGAAACGCAGGCGGAGTTGGCCGGTTTTTCGGAACGCTATCTGCTGGCACAGACCGACTTGCGTCCCAAAACGCTCGACTTTCTAAAAACATTGCTTTGAGGTACATATGACCGACGAAAAAAGTCTCAGACTGCTCGAATTCGATAAGATTACCGACCGCCTCTCGCAACACGCCGAGACCGAAGGCGGCCGTTTGCGTTGCCGTCAATTGTGTCCCACCGACGATATCCAAACGGCGCAGGAATGGCTCGATTACACCGAGGCGGCCTTGCATCTGTATCAGCTCAAGGGCACCTTCGTCATGACGAATCTGCCCGACATGACCGATACCTTTAAGCGCATCCGCGTATCGGGGCTGCTCTCGGCGCAGGAGCTGTATAGCGTCGCCCGTGTGCTCGACGCCGCCCGCCGTCTGCGTGCCTACCGCGGCGACGAGGCGACGGTGCTGGACGATTATTGGGAGCGCCTGCGTACCGACAAGGTGCTGGAGGAGCGCATCCGCCGCGCCTTCACCGCCGAGGGCGAGGTGTTGGATACGGCGTCGGACGAGCTGTATGCCATTCGCCGTAAGATCCAAAACGCCGCGACCAAGGTGCGCGACGTCCTGAATAAACTCATTCACTCCAACAAATACCAAAAGGCCTTGCAAGACCCCGTCATCACCCAGCGCTCGGGCCGCTTTGTCGTGCCGGTCAAGGCCGAGCATAAAAATGAGGTCAGCGGTTTGGTGCACGACGTGTCGGCGTCGGGTCAAACCCTCTTTATCGAGCCGTCGGCGGTGGTCGAGGCCAACAATGAGATCCGCCTGCTCGAAGGCAAGGAAAAGGCGGAAATCGAGCGCATTTTGCAGGAACTGTCGCTGCTTGCCGCCGCGGAGTACGAGATGCTGGAAGAGGACTATGACCTGCTCACCTTCTTTGATTTTACCTTTGCCAAGGCCAAATATGCCGTGGCTGTGCGCGGCTCCAAACCCGCCCTCAACGAGCAGGGCGTCGTCGAACTGCGCCGTGCCCGCCATCCCCTCATCGCCCCCGACCGTGTGGTGGCGGTTGATATCGCGCTGGGCGAGACGTATGATACGCTCGTCATCACCGGCCCTAACACCGGCGGCAAAACCGTTTCGCTTAAAACGTTGGGACTGCTCAGCTGCATGGCTTCGGCCGGATTGCTTATTCCGGTGGCCGACGGGTCAAAAGCCTGCGTGTTTGACCGCATCTTCGGTGACGTGGGTGATGAGCAGTCGATCGAGCAGTCGCTTTCCACCTTCAGCGGCCATATGACCAATATCATCGCCATCCTCGATCGTGTGACCGCCCGCTCGCTGTGCCTGTTTGACGAACTGTGCGCCGGCACAGACCCGGTCGAGGGCGCGGCCTTGTCGGTGGCCATTTTGGAGCATATCCGTCAAAAGGGTGCCCGCATTTTGTGCACCACCCATTACCCCGAACTCAAAGTCTATGCCCTGCAAACGGCAGGCGTCAAAAACGCCTCCTGCGAATTTGACGTCACCACGCTGCGCCCCACCTATCGTCTGATCACCGGCATGCCGGGGCGGTCCAACGCCTTTGCCATCTCGGAAAAACTCGGGCTTTCGCCTGCTATCATTGAATCGGCGGCCACCCATCTGAGCGCCGACGATATCGCCTTTGAGGATCTGCTCGCCCGTATCGACCGCGACCGTCAGCAGACCGAGAAGATGCGCGACGCCGCCGAGGCGGCTCTGCGTGAAGCCAAGGAAGCCAACGCCCGTGCGCAGGCCAAGGCGCGGGAGATGGAAGAAAAACTCAACCGCGACTATGAACAGGCAAGAGGCGAGGGGAAACGCGTAGTATCCTCGGCGCGTAGCCGTATCGACACGGTGATTGCCGAACTGGAAGACCTGATTAAACAGAAAGAACGCGCCGATTTCAAGCAAAAGGTCGGCGAATTTAAGAATAAAACGCGCGCCGCACTCAAGGAACTGGACGATGAGATCGATCCCGTTCGTGAGCAGAAGACCGAATACGAATTGCCCCGTCCCCTCAAAATCGGTGACACCGTCGAGGTGGTGGGCGTGGCCCGCGCCGCTAAGGTGGTCACCCTGCCCGATAAAAAGGGCAAACTTCGCGTCAGCACAGGCTCCATGAGTTTTGACGTCACACTCGACACCGTCCGCCTCATCAAGCCGCCCAAAGAGAAGAAGCCCTATATGCCCACCATGTCCTCGGTCAAGAGCGAGCGCGGCGTGGGCAGTGAGATTCAGGTATTGGGCATGACGGTGGCCGAGATGGAGCCCGAAGTGGTTCAGTTCATCGACCGTGCCGTCATGACCGGTATCCCCAGCGTCACCATCGTCCACGGCAAGGGCACCGGCGCCCTGCGCGCCGCCGTCTGGGATATCCTGCGCCTGCACCCCAACGTGGCCAATATGCGCCTGGGCAAGTACGGAGAAGGCGACAGCGGCGTTACGGTGGTGGAACTCAAGCGGTAAAAGGATGACGGGAAGCGCTGCGCGCTCCGCTTCACCGACCGCCCTTGGCGGTGAGCGGTTCAGCGTTCGGGCTCGCGACACGGCAGACCCAATCGCTTTGCGCTTCGGCTGCCTCAACCAACGACGAGCCTACGGCTCGTGTTCGCTTCCCTTACTCAAACTATAACAAAAGGGAGTACCCAATTGGGTACTCCCTTTTGTTGGAGCTGGTGACGGGAATCGAACCTGCAACCTGCTCATTACGAATGAGCTGCTCTGCCATTGAGCCACACCAGCATCAAATGTGTATTTATTTTAACAAAAAAGCGATTGCAGGTCAACACTTTTTGTGATAATATTTTTATAGAATCTATAAATTATCGGTAAGGAGAAGGATATTATGACTACGGTATTACAGGTAGAGGGCATGTCCTGCCCCCGTTGCTCGTCCCGTTTACAAGGTGTGCTCGAACAAATGCAGGGGGTTGCTTCGGCTAACGTCGACCATGTGGCCGGCACCGCCGTCGTCGATTACGACGATGCACTCGTCAGCTTGGCCGACCTCAAAAGCGCCGTCGAAGACGCGGGGTTCGATTGCCAATAACGGTTGACAGACGGGCATAAGTATACTATAATAGTATTGTAATCTGACATCGAAACGTAACACTTGAGATGAAAGACGGCATGAAGTAAGGAAATGACTGCGTCTTTCGGGGCGCAGTTTTTTATTTAGGAGGCTACATGGAAACGAGAGTAGCGGTAATGGCTATCGTGGTGGAAGATCGCGATTCGGCCATGGAACTCAACAACCTATTGCACGAATACGGCAGTTATATACTCGGTCGCATGGGTATTCCTCATTGTCAGCGGGGTATCCATCTGATCAGCGTGGCCATTGACGCGCCTCAGCCCATCATCGCCGCCCTGTCGGGCAAGATTGGACGGCTGGCGGGCGTGAGCGTCAAAACGGCCTATGCGGGGTCGTCCATATGATGGCTCTGCTTGATAAATTAGAGCGCGAGCACAGCCTGACGCTGGGCGAGTATCAAGCTCTCATTGAGGCCCGTACCCCCGCCTTGGCCGCCGAATTGGCGCGGCGAGCGGTGGCGGTACGCGAGAGAGTCTACGGCAGGGACGTCTACATCCGCGGCTTGATCGAGATCAGCAATTATTGCAAGAACGATTGTCTGTACTGCGGCATCCGCCGCTCCAACGCCAACTGCGCCCGCTATCGGCTCACGCCCGAGGAGATCCTCGCCTGCTGTGAGGAGGGCTATGCCCTCGGCTTTCGCACCTTTGTGTTGCAGGGCGGGGAGGATGCTTGGTACACCGATGAGCGGCTGTGCGACCTGATCGCGCACATCAAAGACCGCTACCCCGACTGCGCCGTTACCCTATCCTTGGGCGAGCGCAGCCGCGAGAGTTATCAAAAGCTTTTCGATGCCGGCGCCGACCGCTATCTGCTGCGCCATGAAACGGCCACCGCGGCCCACTATGCCGCCCTTCATCCGAAGGAATTGACGCTGGCCAATCGCCTGCGCTGCTTGCAGGATCTCAAAGAAATCGGATATCAGGTCGGGTGTGGCTTTATGGTCGGCTCGCCGGGGCAGACGACGGCGCATCTGGCGCAGGACTTGAAATTTGTTGAAGAATTTGCGCCGCATATGTGCGGCATCGGTCCCTTTATTCCGCAGACCGATACGCCTTTGGGTGACCGGTCGGCGGGCAGTGTTGAGCTGACCTGCTATCTGCTCTCGATATTACGGCTGATCAAGCCCAATTTATTGTTACCGTCGACCACCGCCCTCGGTTCGCTCGATCCACAGGGCAGGGAAAAGGGGATAGCGGCAGGCGCCAACGTCGTCATGCCCAACCTCTCGCCGCCGACGGTGCGCAAGAAATATCAATTATATAACAATAAGGTCAGCGACGGCGCCGAATCGGCTCAAAGCAAAGCCGCGCTGGTCGAGCGTATGACCGCCATCGGCTACCGCGTGGTAACCGCCCGCGGCGACAGTAAGGAGTAAACTATGTATAATCCCCAATCGTTACAAGCCCATGAATTTATCGACGACGCCGAGATCCGCGCCACCCTCGCCTATGCCGAGGAAAACAAAAACAACGTGGCCCTGATCGACGCTATTTTGGAAAAAGCCCGCCCCAAAAAGGGCGAGCAGGGCTACACCTGCGCAGGGCTGACCCACCGCGAAGCCTCGGTGCTGCTGGCCTGCGAAATCCCCGAAAAGATTGAGCAGATCTACCAAATCGCCGAGGAGATCAAGTTGGCCTTTTACGGCAACCGTATCGTCATTTTTGCGCCGCTGTATCTGTCCAACTATTGCGTCAACGGCTGCGTCTATTGCCCCTATCACCTGAAAAACAAGACCATTCCCCGCAAAAAGCTCACGCAGGACGAGGTGCGCGCCGAGGTCATCGCCTTGCAGGATATGGGTCATAAGCGTTTGGCCATCGAGTCGGGCGAAGATCCGGTCAATAACCCCATTGAGTATATTTTGGAGTGCATCAAGACCATTTACAGCGTCCATCACAAAAACGGGGATATCCGCCGTGTCAACGTCAATATTGCCGCCACCACCGTTGAGAACTATCGCAAGCTCAAAGAGGCGGGCATCGGCACCTATATCCTTTTCCAGGAAACCTATCATAAGGAAAGCTATGAAAAGCTTCATCCCACCGGTCCTAAGAGTAACTACGCCTACCATACCGAAGCCATGGACCGCGCCATGCAGGGCGGTATCGACGACGTGGGGCTGGGCGTGCTGTTCGGGCTGGAACTGTATAAATACGAGTTTGCGGGGCTGCTCATGCACGCCGAGCACTTGGAGGCGGTACACGGCGTCGGGCCTCACACCATCAGCGTGCCGCGTCTCAAACGCGCCAGCGATATCGACCCCGACCAGTTTGATAACGGCATTGACGACGATACCTTTGCCAAAATTACCGCCTGTATCCGTCTGGCTGTACCCTATACCGGCATCATCATCTCCACCCGCGAGAGCGAGCAGGTGCGTAGCCGTCTGCTTCGTTGCGGCGTATCGCAGGTGTCGGGCGGCAGCCGTACGTCGGTCGGTGGCTATGCCGGCTATTCGGCCGATGAACGCCCTCACGATACCGAGCAGTTTGATGTGTCCGACCAGCGCTCGTTGGATGACGTGGTGCGCTGGCTGATGGAGAATGGGCACATTCCTTCCTTCTGCACCGCTTGCTACCGCGAAGGGCGCACCGGTGACCGCTTTATGAGCCTGTGCAAGTCGGGTCAGATCCTCAACTGTTGTCATCCCAACGCCCTGATGACGCTGACCGAATATCTGGAAGACTACGCCGGCCCCGCCACCAAGGCCGTGGGCTATGATATGGTCGAGCGTGAATTGTTGCGCATCCCCAAAGAGAAGGTGCGCAAGATCGCGCAGGACAATATCGCGCAGATCAAGGCGTCCAACCGTCGTGACTTCCGTTTTTAAGGAGAACATTATGAGTTTACAGTCTACCGCCTCGGGCGAGCGCCTGCATATCGGCTTTTTCGGTATGCGCAATGCCGGCAAATCCAGTCTGGTCAACGCCGTTACCGGTCAGGAATTGGCGGTGGTATCCGACGTCAAAGGCACTACCACCGATCCGGTTAAAAAGGCTATGGAGCTTTTGCCTCTCGGCCCCGTCGTGATCATCGACACCCCCGGACTTGATGACGAGGGTGCGCTGGGGCAAAAGCGGGTCGAAAAGGCGCGGCAGATTCTGTCCCACACCGATATCGCCGTGTTGGTGGTTGATGCCACCGTCGGCATGAGTCGGCAGGATCGGGAACTGGAAGAGCATCTCAAACAAAAAAAGACCCCCTACCTCATCGTTTATAATAAGGCCGATCAGGTCGAGAACCGTCAAGAGGGACGGCTTTATGCCAGCGCCGTCAGCGGCGAAGGGGTGCAGGCGATCAAGGAAAAATTGGGCGCCTTTGCTCAGGGCCTCAAAAATCAAAAGGTCATCGTTTCCGATTTGATACGGGCAGGCGATGTCGTTGTACTGGTCACGCCCATCGACGAATCGGCACCCAAGGGGCGGTTGATCCTGCCTCAGCAGATGACCATTCGCGATATTCTCGATGCCCACGGCATAGTCGTGACCGTCCAGCCGCAGGAATTGGCGGCTGCCTTAACCCAAATGCGTCCCGCGCTGGTCATTACCGATTCGCAGGTATTTGAAACGGTCAGCCAAATCGTACCCCGAGAGATTCCCTTGACCTCCTTTTCGATACTTATGGCGCGCTATAAGGGGGAACTCGATGCCCTCAAGCAGGGCGCAAAGACCTTGGCCTCTCTCCGAGAGGGCGACAAGGTTCTCATCAGCGAAGGATGTACCCACCACCGCCAATGCAACGATATCGGCACGGTAAAAATGCCCCGCTGGATCGAAACCTATTGCGGTGCCAAGCCCGACTTTTCCTTCACCTCGGGCGGTGCCTTCCCCGACGATCTAACCCCCTATCAGCTCATCGTCCATTGCGGCGGTTGTATGCTCACCGAGACCGAAATGAAACATCGCATGGCCAAGGCCGCCGAGCAGGGGGTGCCTATGGTCAACTACGGCATGGCCATCGCCGCCATGCATGGTATCCTCGAGCGTTCTCTGGAAATATTTAAAAAGGATTGAGGAATTTTCCTCAATCCTTTTGTTCTTTTTTGGGTTTCTTTTTAAAGCGGATGCCCGACCACAAATAGATAATGGCCTGCCCGGGGATGCCGAGAATGAAGATCAGCCACAGGTTGCTGCCCAGTGCCAGCACCGTCAGATAAACCGAAAGCAGGAAGGACCACATCAGCAGCGAAACGATGATCCAGTTGAGACGGCGGTTAAACCACAGGCTGTTAAAAATCAGCCAAATGACGGCCGACACCGGCAGGGCATAGATGAAGGAGAGCCAATGCAGGCTGTCCTTCGCCTGCACCAGATCGCATACCACGAAGGCCAACGTGGCCACAAACCACACCAATAAAATGCTTAGCCCCATAATATAATAGCGATTACGTCGGCTGATAACGCCCGGCTGCTCCTTCTGGGTCGAATGATCGGCCGTGAGCAAGTAATCAACGGTCACCGAAAAGAGGTCGGCGATCTGTTTGAGGATCTTGATGTCGGGGATCGATTCGCCCCGCTCCCACTTGGAAACGGCCTTATCGGAATAATTAAGATGCTCAGCCAACTCAAATTGCGTCATTTCCCGCGCCTTGCGCAGCTCTACGATATTGGCGGCAATAATCGGTTTTAGTGTGTCCATCTTTGTCACCTCGCCTATAAGTGTATCATAAAACCCATTGAAAATCAAGGAAAATTTTAGCGACTCTACCGTCGGTAGAATTCTCTACCGATAACTCTACACCCCCATTCTTCGTTCGTATAGCGTCTTTTTGTGGGTGTAGATTGAAAAATGTGGGTAAAATGCCTATGATAGATGTATAGCACACATACAAAGGAGAACCCAAATGAATGATTTTGTAATCATCACCGACTCGGCCTGCGACATCGACGCCGCCACTCTGCAGCAGTGGGGGGTCGCTTGCGTGGCGCTGTCCTTCCGCTTTGAAGGCGAGGACAAGGAGTACACCGAGATGCCGGTTGATGCTTTTTATGCCCGTATGAAGCAGGGCGCCGTAGCCCGTACCGCTGCCGCTAACATGGGCGATTTCCGTGCCGCTTTTGAGCCGTTTCTCAAAGAGGGCAAGGATATCCTGTACGTTGGCTTTTCTACGGGACTGTCCACCACCGCCAATGCGGCGGCCATGTCGGCCGACGAATTGCGGGCGGAATATCCCGATGCCGTGATCGAAACGATCGACACACTGTGCGCTTCGGCGGGTCAGGGATTGATGGTTAAGCTGGCCGTTGATAAGAAAAACAGCGGTGCCGACCTTGCCCGGACGGCAGCGTATGTGCGTGAGACCTTCCCTAAGATTTCCCATTGGTTCACCGTTGACGATCTGGTCTATCTCAAGCGCGGCGGTCGCGTCAGCCCCACGGTCGCTTTCGTCGGTGGACTGCTTGGCATTAAGCCCATCCTCCATGTGGATGACGAGGGTCATCTGATCAGCATGTCTAAGGTGAAAGGCCGCAAGGCGGCACTCAATGCCTTACTCAAACGGCTGCAGGACACGCGTACCGACGGTCCGATCATGATTTGTCAAGCCGACTGTCGGGATCAGGCCGAGGAGCTGGCTAAGACCATTGAGGAGCGCACGGGCGAAAAGGTGTGTTACATTGCCGATATCGGCCCCGTTATCGGCGCTCATTCCGGCCCCGGTACCATCGCCGTCTTTTTCCTGACAAACGAACGCTAAAAAAAGAGCCGAGAAATCGGCTCTTTTTCGTTAGACATTGAGATTGTGAATGATATCGTCCAGCCAATCCTGCTCAAAGCCTTCGAGCAGACCCTCGTCACCGGCGCGGGCCACGGCCGGCTCAATGGGCAGGGCTGCGGTGGCGGCAATGCTGTGGCGCTTGGCCAGGCCTTCCACGTCGCCTTCGCCAAAGATGTAGTGCTTTTTATCGCAGGCGTTGCATACAAAATAACTGTAATTCTCCACCAGCCCCAGAATGGGAATGCCCATCATATCGGCCATGTTGACCGCCTTTTCGACGATCATGCCGACCAGTTGCTGGGGTGAGGTGACGATGACGATACCGTCAATCGGCAGGGACTGAAAAACGGTCAGCGGCACATCGCCCGTGCCCGGCGGCATGTCCACCAGCAGCACGTCCAATTCGCCCCAAACCACGTCGGTCCAGAATTGTTTGACGGCGCCGGCGATAACCGGACCGCGCCAAACCACGGGATCGGTTTCGTTTTCAACCAAGAGGTTGAGCGACATGACCTTGATGCCGTCGCGACTCTCGACGGGGAACAGGTTGTTGCCGTCGGCCAGGGCGCGTTTGCGAATGCCCAGAGCCTTGGGAATGGAAGGGCCGGTAATGTCGGCATCGAGAATGCCGACCTTTTTGCCCATATGCGCCAAGCGCACGGCCAGCATGGCGGTGACCATGGATTTACCGACGCCGCCCTTGCCGGATACCACGCCGATCACCTTTTTGATGTGGCTGTCGGCGTTGGGGGCTTCCCGCAGATCCTGCGGCGCCTGACGCGAGGCGCAGTTGGAAGAGCAGGTGGAACAATCATGAGTACATTCAGACATAGCGATAGGGTCCTTTCTGTATAACAATACCTTTATTATACCACCCTTTTTTTGAATGTCAATGTGAGTGGGGACGGGCGGCGGTTAAAAAAATATTGAACAAATTGTGACCATGTGGTATAATAGGCCTAGTATGCGAAGGAAAGGGGGACTTTTTGTGGCGGATCAATTCAAACAAATGAAGACGGATCAGGCGTATGTTGATGAAAAGACAACCCTCTCCGATGCCGATAAAAAGAAGAAAAAACGCAACAAGATCATCCTGACCATACTCTTTATTTTGGTTAATATCGGTGCCATTTTGATTACCGGTATCATCGAGTTTACCAAAGATGAAGTGGAATATATTGATTTTTTGGGTCTGAATATGACCTATCTGATCGCCGCCGTCGGTTGTATCGCCTCGGCCATCTTTTTTGAAACCTTCAAATATTGCACCATGATGCGCCACACCGTCGGTCGCGTCAGCATCAAGCACGCCTTCCAGGCGGCGGTGTTGGGCAAGTATTACGATAACGTCACCCCGTCGGGCGCGGGCGGTCAGCCCTTTCAGATCTATTATTTAAGAAAGAACGGGTATCCCGCCGGGGTCGCCGGTGCCATGCCGGTGCTCGGCTTCTTATCTATGCAATTGGGCTTTTGTCTGCTCTTTTTTGCACTGGTTATTGCCAATGCCGGCGCGGTCGACCGTGCCGTCTTGCATGTAAGCGCCTACGTGGGCATCCTCTTTTATATGCTGGTGCCTATGGCGATCATCCTCTTTAATTTCTTTCCCAAAACGGTCACCAATATTCTGGCTTGGGGCGTCGGCGTGCTGGGTAAGCTTAAAATTTTGAAAGATCCCGAGGCCAAGCAGGCCACCATGGTGGCGTCGCTGGAAGAATATCGGCTGGCGCTGGCCGAAATGGCCAAGGTCAAAGGGCTGATCTTCAAGGTCATGATCATCGGCGTCCTCTATCAGATTGCGCTGTGTTCAACGCCCTTTTTCGTGTTGCGTGCCTTCGGTGCGCCCGCCTCCTATTTTGACGTGTTAACGCTGACGGTTTATATTTATGCCGCGATTGCTTATATCCCCACCCCCGGCAACGCCGGTGCGGCTGAGGGTACCTTCTATTCCATCTTTTCGGGGCTCAAACACGCCTTCTGGGGCATGACCATTTGGCGGTTTTTAACCTACTATCTCTTCCTGCTCATGGGCCTTGGCGTTTATGGTTATAACGCGATTGAGCCGAAACTGAGAAAGCAAAAACAAAACGGTGAAAGCGATGAAGAGCATACAATTTATTGATCTGTTTTATCCGAATATCGACGGTGTGGTGCGCACCGTCGATCGTTATGCGACGCATATGGACAGCGCCGTGGTGGCGCCTCGCCCGCAAACCGAGTATACCGATGCCTTTGCCTACCCCGTCTGGCGCACGCGCGCTCTGCGCATTCCTTTTGTCGGGTACGGCTGGCCAACGCCTGAGCCCTCACCTAGGCTCAAACAGCATATCGTTGGGTTTGGGGCGGATGTTTTTCACGTTCATTCTCCCTTTATGCTGGGACATTATGCGCTGAAATTGGCCAAAAAGCGCAACATTCCCGTGGTGTCCACCTTCCATAGCAAGTATTACGACGATTTCAAGCGCATCACCCACAGCGAAGCCTTGGCGCGCTTTGCTGTGCGTTATATCGTGCGCTTCTATAATCAGTGCGATGCCGTTTGGGCTTGCAGTCACGGCACGGCGCAGACGCTGCGCGACTATGGCTACGAGGGGCCCATTGAGGTTATGCCCAACGGCGCCGATGCCTTCCTCTGCCCCGACCGCGAGGCGGCTCGTGCGGCGGCCATGGAGCGGTTCGGGATCCCTCACGATAAAAAGATTCTGCTCTTTGTCGGACAGATGGTTTGGCAGAAAAATATCAAGTTGGTACTCGATACGCTGGCGGCGCTGGACGATAGTTACCGTTTGGTGTTGGTGGGTACGGGCTATTATGAAAAGCAGATCCGCGCCTATGCCAAGCAGATAGGGGTGTGGGATCGTTGTATCTTCACCGGTCGTGTCAGTGATCGCCTCCTGATGGAGGGACTGTATCTGTCGGGACATCTCTTCTTTTTTCCATCGGTGTACGACAACGCGCCCTTAGTGCTGCGCGAAGCGGCAACGGCGGGCGTGCCGGCGCTGTTGGTGCAGGGCAGTAACGCCGCCGAATGTGTGCAGGACGGCGATAACGGATTTACCACCGCCGAAACGGTGGTCGACATGACGCAGAAGATCGTGAGCATTTTTGAGGATGAGCCCCTTCGCCGTCAGGTCGGCGAGCGAGCGGCACAGACGATACCCGTTCCCTGGGCGGAATTGGCCCGCCGGGTGGAACAAGGCTATGCGGCGGTGGTGGACAAGCATGGAAGAAAGTAAGCGCATCGAGCGTAGTATCATAACCACCTATCGCAAAACGATATGGAATCGGTTTATCGAGGGCGTTAAGCGGTATCGGATGGTCAACGAGGGCGACCGTATCGCCGTTTGCCTGTCGGGCGGCAAGGATTCGGCCTTGTTGGTCAAGTGCATGCAACAACTGCACCGATACGGTGAGTGTAACTTTGATTTGAAGGTCATTGTTATGGACCCCGGTTACAGCCCCGAAAACCGCCGAAAACTGGAAGAAAACTGCGCCCGCATGGGCATTGAGCCGATCATTTTTGAAACCGACGTCTTTGCCTCGATCGGGCAGACGGATCGCAACCCCTGCTATCTGTGTGCGCGTATGCGGCGGGGGCATCTGTACGCCTTTGCCGGGTCGCTGGGCTGTAACAAGATTGCGCTGGGGCATCACTTTGACGACGTCATCGAAACGACCCTGCTGGGGCTGTTGTACGGGGCGCAGGTGCAGACCATGCTGCCCAAACTGCACTCGACCAACTTTGAGGGCATGGAGTTGATCCGCCCCCTCTACTGTGTGCAGGAAAAGGACATCGTGCGCTTTGCCAACTACAATCACTTGGAATTTCTTCGCTGTGCCTGCCGCGTCACCGCCAAGGACGAGGGGTGTGACAGCGAGAGCGCCAGCAAGCGCAAGTACGTCAAGGCTATGTTGGCCGATCTGACCAAGAATAACAGTCAAGTCCCCATTAACATCTTCCGCGCCATGGAAAACGTCAAGTTGGCCGAGGTCATCGGTTATACCGACGCCGACGGCTACCATAACTTTATGGATAATTATTAAAACGAAAGCATAGAATACCAATGAGGTGATTCTATGCTTTCTTTTTGGCAAAAATACAAGTCGCTGATCCTGAATATGGCACTGCCCTTGGGTGTGGGATTGGCGGCGGGACTGTTGACGATGGGTGCCATGGAGGATTTTGCCTCCCTCAATCAGCCGCCCCTTTCGCCGCCCGGCTGGCTCTTTCCCGTTGTCTGGACCCTGTTATACGCGCTGATGGGTGTTTCTTCGTGGTTGATACGGCGCAAGGATAAGCAGGCGCCGCCTTTGAGTGTCTACTATCTGTCACTGGTCTTTAACTTCTTTTGGCCCATCTTTTTCTTCGTCTGCCGCATGTGGCTGTTTTCTTTGATCTGGCTTTTGGTGCTGTGGATCTTAGTGCTTATCTACACCGTCGGCTACTTCCGCATCGACCGCCGTGCCGGCTGGCTGCAGATTCCCTACGCTGTTTGGTGCGCCTTTGCCATCTATCTCAATTTCGGAATATTGCTCCTCAACTAAACAATAACGCCGCAAGGCGTTATTTTTTTGTTCACAATATGTCTTCAAATGGGTAAAATAATATGGTATAATATAGGTAATATTTCCATTTGAAAGGTGAAAAAGGATGAGTAAGCGAGTTTGCGCCGCCCTTATGGGGGTATGGCTGCTGGTCTGTCTGGCGGCATGCGACAGCGGAACGCGCGACGGTCAGGTTCTCGATAGCGGCTGGATCGTGCGCGGCGATGCCGATGGCGTCGGCGAAAGGGAAGAGTGGCATAACGGCTTTACCCAGGCCAATGAGGTAACGGCCGATACCGTTTGGTATGCCAACACCTTTGCCTCGTCCCTGATTAAGGGCGAGCGTGTCATGCTCAGCCTGTGCGATTTGGGCGCGCAGGCCACCGTTTGGCTCAACGGCCGACAGGTCGATGTCCGTGATGCCGCTATGGGCGAGTTTTCGATCGACGTTACCGATGCCGTCAAGTCGGTCGGTACCAATATCCTCGTCATTCGTGCGGGTGCGGATGCGGCCGTGGAACGCACCACTCTTGCCGTGCATGCGGCGGTGTTGGTGTCGCAGATGACAGCCACCTGCGACGGTGCGGGTCATGTGCAGCTCGACATCACCCTCGATAACGCTAAAAAAGAAGTGCCGGTGGTGCTTAGCGCGGTGCTGACCGATCTGAGCAACGGTACGGTCATGACCCGCATGGTGCTGCAAACACAGGCGGCACAAGGGACGAGCCATCACCGGCTTACCCTTTCGGCCCCCGATGCGCAGGTGTGGGATATTACCAACCCCTATCTGTATGATCTCACGGTCAGCGTCGATGGCGGCACAGCCTCTAAATGGTGGAGCGATCGTACCAATGCACGCATCGGATTTAAGTCATGGACGGCCGTCGAAGGCGGCTACGCACTCAACGGCAGACCCATTCAACTGCAGGTTGCCGATCTCGAACAAGCGGTGCTCGGCACCGAGTCTGCCATGCGCGAGCAGGTCAACCAGGCCCGCGCCGCCGGCGCCGTGGCCGTGCGCCCCTCGGGTACGCCCACCCAGGCGTTGCTGGACTATGCTGACGCCATCGGCATGCTGGTCATCACCGAACAAGCGGGTCACCACGTCAGTGCCGTTTCGGTTACGGAGGGATAAGCCATGAAACAAATCGTATCGTTACTGTTGGCCGTCTTTGTCCTGATCGGATCGGTTTCGGCCGCATCCTCCAAGGAGATTCGTCCCCCCCGTGCCGTGGCCGACGCGGCCATCGTGCTGGCTGACGATTGGCGTGTGCTCACCGATAAACATAACGTGGGCGAGCAGGAATTGTGGTATCAGATCTTCCCCGAGCAAGCGCCGCAAGTCTCCCTGCCCTACGATGCGGGCGAGGAGGGCTCAACCGCATGGTTTTTCCGTAAATTCACACCCGACCTCAATCTCGAATCGGGTCAGCGGGTGGTGGCCGACTTCGTCGGTTGTCAATATTATGCCAAGATCTGGCTTAACGGCAATTACATCGGCGATCACGAGGGTTCTTACGGGAAGTTCTCCTTTGACGTGACCGATTTCCTGCGTGAGGATCAGCCTAACCTGTTGGCAGTGCGTCTGTTTAGCGCTAACGACGGTTCAACCATACGCGGCCAAGAGTCGGATACCCTGCCGCAGGGTCCCACCAACGGACAAGCCATGCAGATGCCGGTCTGTCTGTCGGTCGTGCCGCAGATCGCCATTGCCGATATCTTTGTCGACACGGAATATGAAAACGGCAACGTCAACGTGCAGGTCATTGTCGATAACCCCGGCACCGAAACGGTCAAGGTGGATATCCGCGCCCGTATCAGCCCCAGCGGCAGTGCGGCGGTGTTGACCACCACGGGCGCCGTCTTTAACGCCGTCCCCGGCTTGTCTAAGCATACCGTGACCATGAGTTTGGACGACTTCCGCGCCTGGAGTCCCGACGACCCCTATCGCTATACGGTGTGGGTCGAAGCCTTTGCGCAGGAGGCCGATTTTTCCGATTCGTCGGTGCTTGAGGTCGGTTTTAAGGATCTGCGTATCGACTCGCAGGGCTACTTTATGCTCAATGGTGAGCGGCTGTACGTCAAGAGTATCAATATCCCCACTGTCACCGACGCGCTGCGCGAGCAGTTGATGTATTATAAATCCTGCGGAGTTAATATGGTACGGTTTGTGGGCGGCCCTGCCCCGGCCGACGCGCTGGCTCTGTGCGACACCATCGGGCTTTTGGTCTATGAGGAAACGGCCATGGCCAACAAGGCCGACAGCGTCTACGGAGAGGATCTGATCCGTCGCGAGATCCGTCAGTTGATCGAGCGCGATCGCAACCATCCGTCCTTTGCTATTGTCGGCATTTTGAATGAAACCAAGGATACCCATACGGACTTTGTCAATAATTATCAGGCGGCTGTCGAAAGCCTCGACGTTGTCCGCATCTACGATAAGGACCTGCTGGTCTTCCTGTCTTCGGGACGATTCGACGAGGACGCCGCCACGGCTTCGGCTTCCAACCCCAACGCGCTGGCCTGGGATGCCTATCTGGGCAACGAAGGGGTAACGGCGCAAAAGCAGGAGATGGCCACGGGCGATCTCCACGGCGAGGTGCCGAGCCGGGATGAGCCGCCACGGCGCGCCGTCTTTGTGTCGGACGCTGAGGTGTCGATGCTCGATGATATCCGTGCCAACAGTAAGGTCAGCGGCTATTCGCTCACTCTTGATGCCGACACCGATCTGATCGGGCTTGACGGCTTGCGCGATACCTGCTGGTGCATCACGATGGGCACCCATACCGCCTATAACACCGATATCCTGCCCATCTCGGTGTATCTGTCTGCCCTTGGCACGCTCGACCAAGAGGAATATACCGCCCGCCTGACCTTGGATCGGGAAGGGGAAACGGTGTGGCAGCAGGATGTGAACGTCACGCCCGCCCGCACCAAAACGGGTAGCTATCTGCCGTCGGTTTTGGTCTACGATCAGCCCATCCCTTTGACGGGTCTGGCGGCGGATCAGTATCGGTTGCGTGCCCAACTGCTCGATACCGACGTTGCCCGTGACTATGATCTGTATGTTGCCGACGCCAAGGATCGACCCGCCGTGTCGGGTACCGTCTATGTGCAGGGACTCGATTCGACAGCCCTGTCGGTCCTGAATGAATCGGGATTGCAGGTGAAGATGCTGGATGTGCGGCAGATTGTGCCCGGCAGCACCATCGTGCTGGGCGGTCAAAATCTCCCCGCCGATACCCTGGGCGCTGTCTATGCGGCCGTTGAGCAAACCGGGGCAACGCTCGTCTGCGCCGATATTCGCGCGCTGGGCGATTGGGGTTATCTCAAATTACCCTTTGCCGAAAAAGCCTATGTTCGTTCGTCCGTGGAGCAAACGTTGGATCTGCCCGCCGTTGTGGGGCTGCCCGCGGCGTGGGATGTCGATGCCGCCCTGCAACTGGATCGTCCCGCTCGCATGGTTTTGCGCGGCAGTCAGGATGCGCCGGTCGCCGGCGTGTATGACTACGGTCTGGGCACCATTGTCCTGCAAACGCCTATTCACGCCGAGAATATCGGAACGCCCGTCGCCGATCATCTGTTCTTGCAGTTGGTCGACTATGCCCTTAGGGAATGTTGAGGAAGGAGGAACAACCCGTGAAAAAAATCACCGTTTTTCTTGTTGCGCTTATCTTGCTCTTCCTGATGGCTTTCCCTTGTTCGGCCGCTTCCTATGCCGTGTCTGAGCCGGCATGGGTCAACATCGACGGCGTCATCAGCACCGAGGAATGGGGCGTGCCGCTCTATGAGCAGGTCACGTTGGTGCAGGCACAAACCAAGGCCATCGACGATGCCCTGCAATGTCGGTGGTACGATACCACAACCGACAGCGACGTTCGCCTGGATCTGTACCTGACCCATAACGATACCACCCTCTACGTCGGCTGTGTCGTAACGGGCGTCAACGCCGAGATCAGCACCACCGAGCAGCCGTGGCAACAGATGAATTTCACCTTCACCCTCTCGGATTATCAGGCCGATACGGGGGTACGCCACGTGATGGAAAAGGGCAAAGAATACGAGGCCTATACCGGCTACCGCATCTATCAAACGGCCGATGGGCAAACCCACGCCCAAACCATTACCCAGGGACTTAAACCGCGCGATCTGCGTGAGGGACGGGATTATGTCGCCGTGTACGATGCGGCATCCCGTACCATGACCTATGAGGTGGCTGTGCCGCTGTCCTATACCTCTCTCTCTTTGACGAAAAACCCCGACATGGCCTTCTCGGCCGTTATCGCTTTGGAACAGTATAACAACGGCGTGACGGGTCGTACCAACGGCTCCAACCGCTTTTTGATCGGAACGGGCGCCGCCGACGGCGGCGGGGCAGGG
>CALBKB010000028.1 GCA_937892635.1 uncultured Clostridia bacterium | reverse complement strand
CCCTGCGTTCGGTTTTTCCCAGCCGATGCTTCCGTAACGAGGCTACCGATGCCAGCCATGAAAACACCTTCTTTCAGCTCGAAGGCATCATGATCGATAAGAATATTTCCATCTCCAACCTTATCTATTTCATGAAGACCATGCTCTCTGAAGTTTTCAAAAAAGATGTCAAGGTTCGCCTGCGCCCCGGCTTTTTCCCCTTCGTAGAGCCCGGCTTTGAGCTCGATGTCAACTGTCTCATCTGCGGCGGCGAAGGTTGTCCCACCTGCAAACATTCCGGTTGGCTGGAACTTTGCCCCTGCGGCATGATCCATCCCAACGTCTTGAAGGCGGGCGGTATTGATCCTGAGGAATATTCAGGCTTCGCTTTCGGTCTGGGCCTGACCCGTTTGGCCATGATGAAATACGGCATTAAAGACATTCGCATGCTCAACTCCGGCAACCTCAAATCCTTGTCTCAGTTTACGTCGCGCTAAGGGGGTAGAACTATGTTAATATCGATGAATTGGATTGAAGACTTTGTCGACCTTTCGGGTCTTGACAAGGTCGCTCTCATCAAACGCTTCACCCTCGCTACTGCCGAGGTCGAGGATATCTTTGTCATGGGCGCCGATGTGCAGGGTGTCGTGGCGGCTCGCATTGAAAGCATTGAGAACCATCCGAACTCTAAAAAATTACACCTGCTCAAAGTCAATACCGGTAAGTCAGTGGTTGACTGTGTCTGCGGCGCACCCAATGTGCGCGAAGGCATGATCGTCGCCTTTGCCACCGAGGGCGGCAAGGCAGGCGGTATGGACATTGTCAAAACCAAGATCGCCGGCTTCGAATCCTGCGGTATGTGTTGTTCTGAGAAGGAGTTGGGCATCTCGGCCAATAACGACGGCATCATGGAACTGGATGCCGATACGCCGCTTGGTGTTGATGTCAAGGAGCTGTTCGCTATTGACGATATTGTCTTTGAGGTCGACAATAAATCCTTAACCAACCGCCCCGACCTCTGGGGCCACTATGGAATCGCCCGTGAATTCGCCGCCATCGCCGAACGTGACCTGCGCCCCGTCCCCGTCTTCGACGCTGCAGCAATTGCCAATAAGCCCGAGGTCGATATCAAGATTGAGGATGAGCGCTGCTATCGCTATACTTCGGCCATCGTCACCGGCATTTCCCGCAAAGTCTCGCCGATGAATATGCGAATTCGGCTGTTCTATTGCGGCCTGCGCGCCATCAACTTCTTGGCTGACTTGACCAACTACGTCATGCTTGAACTCGGTCAGCCCATGCACGCTTTCGATTATGCAGTGGTGAAAAAGGTCAACGTGCGTCGCTTTGCTGAGCCCTTTGCTTTTACTACCCTTGACGGCGTCGAGCGGAATATTGACCCCGAAACGCTGATGATCTGCTCGGACGATAAGCCAATGGCCATTGCCGGCATTATGGGCGGTCTCAATTCCGAAATCGAAGAGGGAACAACCAGTCTGCTGCTCGAATCGGCTAACTTCGACGGCATCACCACCAGAAAATCAACCGTCCGTATCGGTCTTCGCACCGATGCCAGCATGCGCTATGAGAAAATGCTCGATCCGGAGTTGACCATGACGGCGGCTTTGCGCTATTTGCATCTGCTGCAGGCCTACGATCCTACCGTCGCGTTTGCTTCTAAGATCAGCGATGTGCGCACCTACGCCTTCCCCGAAATTCGTATTGATTTTGACAAGAAATTCGTCGATCGCTATACCGGCATCGACATCTCCTCCGATCGTATCGAGAAGACGTTGTCCGCCC
>CALBKB010000027.1 GCA_937892635.1 uncultured Clostridia bacterium | reverse complement strand
GTCCCAACGCACTCTCCTGCCAAACACCTTCGCTCAGCCGCGCCATAACCAGATCCTCGGGACTGTCCTCACACATGGCGATCTCTTCCAGAATCACCTTGCGCTCGGTCTCAACCTCATCCTCGCGATAGGCCGGATTAAGCACCATATCTGCTAACAATGCCAAGCCTCGCGCCGCGTGCTTGTCGAGCGTGGTGCAGTAATAGCAGGTGAGCAGTTTGGCGGTGTAGGCATTGACATACCCGCCCATCGCATCAAACTGCTCGGCCACCTCGGCCGCACTGCGCGTTTTTGTACTCTTAAATGCCATATGCTCGCTAAAATGCGCGATGCCGGCATACTCTTGCGGATCGGCCGCCGAACCGCCCCGCACCCATATCCCGCAGCTCACACTGCGCAGATGCGGCATCGACTCGGTCACCACCGTCACGCCGTTAGACAACTGTGTTACCATAATACCTCAAAATACGACAAGGGAGAGGCATGGCCTCTCCCCTTTTGTTTATTCGTTCTCAGCAGCCTTCTGCTCTTCCAACTCGGCCAAGGCAGCCTTGCGGGAAAGGTTCATACGACCCTTTTCATCAACGCCCAGGAACTTGACCCAAATCTCGTCGCCAATGCTGACCACATCTTCAACCGTCGGCACACGCTTGTTGTCCAACTGAGAAATGTGAACCATGCCCTCCTTGCCGGGAGCAAACTCAACAAAGGCACCGATCTTGATGATACCGGTTACCGTGCCCTTATACAGAGCACCTACCTCGGGATCTTCCACAATAGCCTTGATGGTGGCCATGGCCTGCTTGCCGCCCTCGTTGCTGTAAGTGGCGATAAACAGACGACCGTCGTCCTCAATATCAATCTTGGTGTTGGTGTCAGCCTGGATCTTCTGGATAACACAACCGCCCTTACCGATAACGTCACGAATCTTATCGGGATTGATGTTCATCATCAGCATCTTGGGCGCATACTCGCTCAGTTCCTCACGGGGCTTATCAATGGCTTTGAGAATAACCTCGTCGATAATCTTGAAGCGAGCCTTCTCCGTCTTCTCCAAGGCCGACCAGATGATCTCTTCGGTCAGACCGTCAATTTTCAGGTCCATCTGAATGGCGGTGATGCCCTTCTTGGTACCGGCAACCTTAAAGTCCATATCGCCGAAGAAGTCTTCGATACCCTGAATATCAACCATGGTCATCCAGGTGTCATTGTCGGTGATCAAACCGCAGGAAATACCGGCAACAGGCGCCTTAATCGGCACACCGGCATCCATCAGCGCCAGCGTCGAACCACAGATCGAACCCTGCGAGGTCGAGCCGTTGGAGGTCAGAACCTCAGACACCAGACGGATAGCATAGGGGAACTCATCCTCGGAAGGAATAACCGGCAACAGCGCGCGCTCAGCCAGAGCACCGTGACCGATCTCACGACGGCCAGCACCGCGCGAGGGCTTGGCCTCACCGGTCGAATAGCCGGGCATGTTGTAGTGGTGCATATATCTCTTGTACTCATCCTCGTCGATGCCGTCAAGCAGCTGACGCTCGCCGATCATGCCCAGAGTGGCAATGGTCAGCACCTGCGTCTGGCCGCGGGCAAACATACCCGAACCATGAGTACGAGGCAGAACCGAAACCTCGCCCCACAAAGGACGCATCTCGTCGATGCCGCGACCATCTACGCGCTTGCCTTCCAGCAACCACTGACGCACGACATACTTCTGCAGCTTATACAGGCACTCGTCAAAGAGCTTCTCGCTCTCGGGATACTTCTCGCTAAACTCAGCAATGACCTCATCGGTCACGATCTTCATGGCCGCATCACGAACGTTCTTGTCGTCGGTGTTGAGGGCGGCGCGCACCTTCTCGATGGCAAAGGTCTTGATGTCCTCATACATCTCCTCGGGCACGTTGATCTGCGTATACTCAAACTTGGGCTTGCCGATCTCAGCCACGATCGAGTTAATAAAATCAACCATCTCACGGCAATGAGTATAGCCCTGCTTAATAGCATCAAACATAACGTCGTTGGGCACTTCGTTGGCACCGGCTTCAATCATAACGACCTTCTTGCCCGAACCGACAACCGTCAAAGCCAGATCACTCTTGGCGCGCTCTTCCACGGTGGGGTTGAAGACGAACTTGCCGTCAACCAAGCCAACGCTGACACCGGCAATCGGGCCGGCCCACGGAATATCGGAAATAGCAACGGCGATGGAGGCGCCGAGCATACCGGCAATCTCAGGCGAATTGTCCTGATCCACCGAAAGAACGGTTACGCAGACAGCAACGTCGTTGCGCATATCCTTCGGGAAGAGGGGACGCATGGGACGATCGATCACGCGGGAAGCCAGGATAGCTTTCTCGGTGGGACGACCCTCACGCTTCAAGAAACCGCCGGGGATCTTACCAACAGCGTAGAGCTTCTCCTCAAAGTCGACCGACAGCGGGAAATAATCAATGCCGTCACGGGGACGCTCGGAAGCGGTGGCGGTAGCCAGGATAACGGTGTCGCCGTAGCGCACCAGGCAGGAGCCGTTAGCCAGCTCTGCCATTTTGCCGGTTTCAACGATCAGGGGACGGCCGGCAAATTCCGTTTTGAATACTCTGAAATTTTCGTACATGTGAATTCTCCTTTGTATATTTTTTGAGAATCCCGAAGTTTAGCAGTTATGACAACACCCTGCAGATGCTCTCATAACTGATAAAACCCCGAGTTCTCTTGTTCTTTCGTGAAAAGTGGGGGTGCAAGAAAACACCCCCACCTATGTCACTCTTACTTTCTGATACCCAGTTGCGCAATGATAGAACGGTATCTCTCGATATCGATCTTGGTCAGGTAACCAAGCAAATTTCTTCTCTTACCAACCATCTGCAAAAGGCCGCGACGAGAATGATGATCGTGCGGATTCTTTTTCAGGTGCTCGGTCAGAGAGTTGATGCGATTGGTCAGAATGGCAATCTGAACCTCAGGCGAACCGGTGTCGCCTTCATGACGCTTGTACTGGGAAATAACCTGCTGTTTTTCTTCTTTGGAAATCATTGTTTCCACCTCCGTTAAAGATATTCTCGCCTCATACTAAGCCGCGGTCGGAGGCCCCTTCCGTCAGCCGAGCATGGGTGAACGCATAATACGATGGGATTATACCATAACTTTTCTCATTTGTAAAGAGAAAAATATTCTTTTGTCTGCAAAACATTCTCCCGTATCGCCTCGCGCAAGGC
Source organism: uncultured Clostridia bacterium (assembly GCA_937892635.1). Taxonomy (GTDB): domain Bacteria; phylum Bacillota; class Clostridia; order Oscillospirales; family UMGS1783; genus CAKSHC01. The sequence continues at coordinate 3,501 of CALBKB010000027.1, read as the reverse complement.
TTCGACCGACGGGAACTTGGTCTCAGGTCGCAACATCTTATAAAAAGCCACTCGCACCCGCTGCTCGTATAAATCTACGTCTTTATCAATAATATAGGTTTCAATATTGTAAGCGCTGGTCTTCTCCACCGTGGGGCGTACCCCCACGTTGGTCACTGCGTCGTGCCATTTTCCGTCGATCTCAACGCGGGTCGCGTATACCCCGTACATCGGCACGATCGAGAAATCGTCCAGCGTCTGATTGATGGTCGGAAACCCTAACGTCACGCCCAGGCGCTTGCCGTGGTAAACCCCGCCGCACACGCTAAAAGGTCGCCCCAACAGTTTGGCTGCCAATTCCATGTTGCCGCTGCGCACCAGCGAACGGATCTTAGTCGAGGAAATAAGCATACCCTCCTCAGTCACCGGCTCCATCACGCAACAAGATATCCCTTGCTGCCGACACAGCCGTTGCAGGGTATCGGCATTACCCGACGCCCCCACGCCAAACCGATAATGAAACCCGCACACCAGCATCACCGCACCAAATTCGCCAATTGTCTTTTCCACAAAGGCCTGCGGAGATAGGTTGGCCGTCTTGGCATCAAAGGGAATGTAAATAACCTCGTCGATCCCCAAATCACGGATCACGGCGGCCTTACTCTCGTTGTCGGTCAAATGCGGCGTAACGCAGGCACCGGCAAAGACATTGTCGGGGTCGCGATCAAAAATGAGCGCCGCGCTGGTCACACCCAAGGCCTTAGCCTCGGCTACCGCACGTCTGAGCAGGGCCGCATGGCCGCGGTGTACGCCGTCAAAATTTCCTAATGCGATTACACGCTTATTCATAGCATTTGTCCATCCACACACAGGCAACCTCGCCCTCTGTCTCTAAGCACAGACCGAGGAATTGCCCGTCGCTGTCGTAGGCACGGAATAGCCCCCTTGCATCGCCCGAAAAGCGTTGCGGTGTAAGCCTTCCGCCGTTTAATAAATAATGCCGTCCCGGGTCGTCGACCACGCAGGCCGCCCGTTGGGCAAACAACTCTTCCACCTCAATCAGCGGTCGAGCTCCCTGCTCCATTTGTTCCACCGTGGCACATTGCGACAGGTCAATACCCGACGCTTTCACCCGACGCAGCCCCGTCATAGTGGCCAGTGCGCCGCAGGCGGCGGCCATATCTTCAATCAAGGTGCGGATATAGGTGCCCGTCTTGCAGGACACCGTCAGGGTGGCGCACTCACCGTCAAAGGCATTTAGGGTCAGATCGGTAATGATAGCCTGACGCGGCGCAATCTCTACCGCCTGTCCCTTTCGGGCATAATCATACAAAGGACGTCCATCCTTTTTCAAAGCCGAAAAAATAGGTGGAATTTGGGTGATTTCCCCCATAAATTGCGGCAAAATCGCCTCAAAATCGGAGCGTTTTGGACGAAAATCGGAGCGTTTTTGTTCAATCCCTGTGTTATCCCCCGTATCGGTGGATACCCCGAACCGCAGATCGGCCACATAAATTTTCTCATCATCAAGGAAAGGGATCAGTTTGGTGGCCCGCCCCAATAAAATGGGAAGCACGCCCTGCGCCAACGGATCAAGCGTACCGGCGTGCCCGTGCTTCTTCTCACCGTAGAGAAAAGAAACGGCGTTGCCGACTTTGCGGGACAATACCCCCGCAGCCTTATTCAAAGGGACGATGCCGTTCATTCGCCCTCCACTTCCCGATACTCGGTCAGCACCTCGGCCACGATGCGATCAATGATTTCATCCTTAGGGCCGCTCAGCCGCGCGCCTGAGGCACGAACGTGACCGCCGCCGCCCAGTCGCTGACAGATGGCACTCACGTCAATGCGTCCATCCGAACGAGCCGAGATGCGATATTCATCGGGCGCCACCTCGCGCATGGTGATACCCACCTCAACCCCCTGAATCTGACGGGGCAAGGTGGCAATTCCGTCGGTGTCATCCTCGGTCGCACCGCTGCGACGCATCATATCCAACGTGATGGGCATGACGGCAATGGCGCTGTCACGGAAGAAACGAATATTTTCCATAGCCATGCGCTCTAACTCAAACAACTGCTTGCTCTTCACCACAAACAGATGATTGTTGAGCTTTGCCACGTCGGCGCCCAACTCCACCGTCCGTGCCGCTTTACGCAGGGTGGCGGCGGTGGTACTCGAATGACGGAAGCAAGCGGTATCGGTGGAGATAGCCGTATAGAGGGCATCGGCAATCTCACGGGACATGGGCACATGCATAGCGGTAATGACATCGAGCATGATCTCGCCGGTTGCCGCCGCATGGGCATCAATGAGATTATAGTTGGCATAACGGGAATTGGACGGATGATGGTCGATACACATATCTATGCGATCGGCATACTTTTCCAAATCCTCACCAATCAAATTGAGCGAGCCAACGTCGACCGCTACAATAAACTGCGGCTCAAACTGCGGGCGCAATACGCTTTTGGCGCCCGATAAAAAGCAGTATTTCGGCGTAATCCGATCCGAATTGACTACACACACCCGTTTGCCCATCGTCGAAAGCGCATGATACAAAGCAAATCCGCTGCCCAGCGTATCGCCGTCGGGGCTGACATGGGTGATGATCATAATATTATTCTGCGCCGCCAACATGCGCGCGGCGGCCGTTTTTCCTATTGTCGTTCCCATCGGTTACCTCCCAATCGAACTAAGGAAGATATTATTCCTCCTCGGGAATATGGATCTCCTTGAGAATGGTGTCGATACGGGACAGATGTTCAATCGAATCGTCCTGCTCAAAAATCAACTCGGGCGTCTGGCGCAGATCCAGCCGCGAAGCCAGCTGACGACGGATATGCCCGGCCGCCGATTTGAGTCCTTTCAGTCCTTCTTTCTTTTGTTCATCCGTTCCGAACATCGAAACATAAACCTTGGCAAATTTCAGATCCTCCGTGACCCTCACCGCCATGACCGAGGTCATGGCGGGGATGCGGGGATCTTTCAAGTCGCGCAGAATGGATGCCAGCTCACGCTGGGCATCGGCATTGATGCGGGAAATTCTGTGTCCTGACATATTCTCACCTTATGCTCTGTATTCTTCCATGATATAGCCTTCGATGACATCGCCTTCTTTGATGTCGTTATACTTTTCGAGGCTCATACCGCACTCATATCCTTCATTGACTTCCTTGACATCGTCCTTGAATCGCTTGAGAGAAGCCAGAGCGCCCTCAAAGATAACCACGTTATCACGCAACAGACGCACGTTGCAGCCACGCTGAATGTTACCGTCGGTGACATAACAACCGCCGATCGAACCAACGCCCGAGATCTTGATAACCTGACGAATCTCGGCATGACCCGTAACCTTTTCGCGGTACTTGGGAGCCAGCATACCCTTGAGAGCCGCCTCGATCTCTTCAATACATTCGTAGATAATACGATAGGTGCGAATATCGATCTTGTTGCGAGCCGCACTATCACGGGCCGGCGCATCGGGACGCACGTTAAATCCGACAATGATGGCATTGGATG
>CALBKB010000026.1 GCA_937892635.1 uncultured Clostridia bacterium | reverse complement strand
GATGTTCGTCCATGACCGACTCAATACCGGTTACGCCGTGACCGCTGCTATCAAGATACCCGATCAGATGTTGAGCCAATCCCTCGTAGCGAGCCAAGGCTGTCAAGCCGGTCAGCCCTACACCCGTAATAGGCTCATCGACATAGACCAAAAAGGGGCGCCCGGAAGAAACGGATTCATCGAGTGCCACCCGCGTTATGCCAATGGCGTGTTGACGCAACAAATCTGCCGACGATTCACTCAGCGACATGGGTTCACACAAGACCGCCGCCTGCGCATGGGCACCAGCGAGCGGTTGACCGTTACGATCGCGGATGGTACCGCGAGCGGCGTTAATACCGACACGAATGGTACGGCTTCCCGTAACCCCGACATATTGCGCCAGCTCCTTCCCGCCCGACAGATAGGCTAACCGACCGGCCATAACCGAAAAAAGAGCCAGCAGTATTAAAAAAACGAGTAACATTCGTTGTTTCATTCTCTATCACCCCATATGAGTATGCCCAAACAAGCAAAAAAAAGCCGCTTCCCGAAGGAAGCGGCTTGGGATATTTTACTTGGTGCGCCGACGCAGATAAGCGCCGCGCGGCAGCATTTTGGGCACGCCCACATAAAAGCGCATGGCGGCATGAGGCGTAGAAGCAATGGGATTATAATTCTCATCCAAGAGAATGTCAGCGTCAAAGGTGAGACAATCGGCGCCGGGATAGAGAGCTTCCAGCGTTTCGCCCTGAAAGAACTTATTGCGCTGTTAGCAATAGGCCAAGCCGCGCAAAGAATCGTAACGCAGCACCTGCGCGCAGACATCCCAATCGCGCACATAGCTGGCCGAGCCGTATTGCTGACCCTGCGGACCGGGGTCGTCAAGAAAGAATCCGGTAAAATAATCACGGTGGCTAACCTTGCAGGTATCCTCAAAAAACTCGTCACGGCGATCCATATAGCCATCCATATCCTCATAGAAGGTATCCAACGCGCGGCGATAGGCCGACACGATTGACGCCACATAATAGGAACTCTTAACACGACCCTCAATTTTGAGCGAATCAATGCCCGCCAAGAGCATTTCGGGCAGGTGACGGATCATGTTCAAATCCTTAGAATTCATGATAAAGGTACCGGTATCGGTTTGAGCGATGGGCATATACTGTCCCGGACGCGTCTGCTCAACCAGTGCGTACTTCCAGCGGCAGGCGTGGGCACAGTCGCCGTGGTTAGCACTGCGACCGGCCATATAGTCACTAAGCAAGCAACGCCCCGAATGGGAAACACAGACGGCGCCGTGGACGAAGGTTTCCAGTTCAAGATCGGACGGGGTGCGGCGGCGAATCTCAGCGATCTGGCGCAGATTCAATTCGCGGGAAAGGACGATGCGTCGTGCTCCCAGCTGATACCAAGCCATACAGGAGGCATAATTGGCAGTGCTGGCTTGGGTGGAGATATGCAATTTCAAATCGGGACAGGTTTCCCGAATGACCGAGAAAGAACCCAGATCACTGACGATACAGCCGTCGATGCCGGTATCGGCCATGGTTCTGATATAGTCAGGCAACAGCGCCATCTCCTCGTTGTGCGGGAAGCAGTTGCAGGCCAGATACACCTTCTTGCCGAAGCGGTGGGCATATTCGACGCCCTTGGCCATATCCTCAAAGGAGAAATTATCACAGGCGGTGCGCAGGGAGAACATCTCGCCACCGGTGTAGACGGCATCGGCGCCGTAGTCGACGGCGGTATATAATTTTTCCAGATCGCCGGCAGGTGCCAGCAGTTCGGCCTTTTTCATTGATCCTTCTTTCTGAAAAGCACCACCCCGTCGCCGACCGATAAGAGGGTCTGAGCGCTCAGGCGCGGGTCACTTTTCACCATATCCAAAAATTCGTTCATACGGGTTACCGTAGTTTTATCCCGACGGCTCGACAAGGGTGCTCCGGCCACGATACCGCCGCACAGCACATTGTGAGGGCTGCAAGGTTAAACGGATATACATCCTTGCCGCCGAACATATGTTTGCCCACCGCAATTGCAAGGCCAACACTTACGACGATAATATATATGGAAATATTTACCGGCAGCATAAGCGGGGATACTGTGCCTTGGCCGCGTCAAGAAAGATCAGATCGTACGAGCCCCGGCATTGCGGCAGGATCTCCCCTGCCTGACCTTCGATCAGGGTAATATTATCGGCGGCAAAGGCAGAAAAATTCTCCTTGGCACGCCGGATCATATACTCATACCGATCCACGGTGGTGATTCGAGTGTTGGGCGGACAAGCGGCGCGCATGCACAGTGCCGAAAAGCCGACGCAGGTTCCGATTTCAAGGATCTGCTTGGGTTTGATCGTTTGGCATATCAGTTCCAGCAGAGCGATAACGTCACGGCGGGCAACGGGAAGTCCCTCTTCCCTCACCTGCGCTTCCAGCCTACCGAGCATACCGTCGTGAGGCGGGTAAAACTCATCGATAAACCGACCGATATAGGGCTGTTGAATCTCCTTCATCAGGACACGGCCTCGATATTATTCAGATGCTCCTGATAGGTGCGTCCGAAGCGATGGCTGCCGTCGCTGTTGGCGACAAAGAACAGATAATCGCTGGTGGCAGGGTTCATGGCTGCCTCCATAGCCGCCAAGCCCGGATTGGCAATAGGACCGGGGGTTAGCCCATGATGGATATAGGTGTTATAGGGACTGTCAATCTCGGTATCCGCCCAAGACAAAATGGGCTTGCGCTCTTCTAAAATATACTGCACGGTGGCACAACTTTCTAATTTAATGCCGCGGTCCAGACGGTTATGGAAGACCGAGGAGACCAGCGGCAGCTCGTCGACCTTCTGCCCTTCGCGCTCAATGATGGAAGCGAGGATGATGATATCCTGCCACTTGTCGCCCGCTTGGGCTTGCAGAGCAGACGTTTTGGTTTGGAAGTTATTGAGCATGCGCTGGATGATGGATACGATATTTTCGGCAGTAGCCTCAGTATACACCTCGTAGGTATCGGGGAAGAGATAGCCTTCCAGCCGATATTCGGTATCCGTAGGAAGCTGATCCAGAAGCGGGAAATCAAAGGGATAGGTGTTGATAATCTGCTTAATCTCCTCTTTCGTGCCCAGTTCCAAGGCCACCAGCATATCAACAATTTCACGTACCTCGGTACCTTCGGGCACGGTCAGCGTCACCGTTTGGCGGCGAGCCTGCGATTGTTCCAGATCTTCAATAAGCGCAGCATAGGATCCGGACGGATCAAGGGTGAAGGTGCCGTATTGGAAGGCATAGGACTTGCCGTAGGTATAGAGGCGGAAGATGAGCTTGTTGCCAATAACGCCCTTATCTTTTAAGATATCGGCAATGATTGAAGCGCCTGCGCCTTGCGGAATCTCCACCTGCACCTGCGAAGGTGCGCGCCAGATACCGCCGATTTCGCCCATGATAAAGCCCACGGCACCCGCCACAATGAGAAGCAGGGCGGCGAGGGCTATCCAAATTCTTATTTTCTTTTTCATACCAAACCTCCTGCACCAAATTTCTCTTTTCACATAGTATGGTAGTGAAAACTAAGAAAGAGGTGCTCATCTATGAATAACTGCTTATGCAATCTGTTCGAAGGAAACGACTGGCTCTGGATCATCATCATTCTGTTCTTGGTGTGGATCCTGGCCTGCAACAACCACGGCCGCGGCAACTGCGGTTGCGGCTGCTAAGTCATAAAAAAGCGCCCCGCGTCAAAAGCGCGGGGCGCTTGCCGACTCTATAAAATATTATATATCGACAAGACGATTTTTGCAACCCATAACAAGGCAAAGATGGGGACAAAGACAGGGACTTTGGCCAACCCGTCCCGATTGGGTTTGGTAAGGGTATGGCGGCGGAAATATTTTTCCAGCGCACCCAGATAGAAGAAGGCGCAGACCAAAAATGCAATGGCTGCAGCAAACAGGAAATAGGAGTTATAGCCGATATTAAAGAAGTTTTGTCCATACATGATGATGGTGCCCGAGAGCAGGTTATTGAGCAGGTGCGCGAGCATGGCGGGATAGATCGAGCCGCAGACGATGGTCATATATCCGTAGATGACGGCAGCAAAAAAGGTGCCGAACAAATTGGTAAGCGAGCCGTGTAGCATGGAGAACATCAACGAGGTATAGAGGACGGCTTGCCATTCACCGCGATCGCGAAAAGCGTGCATGGCCGCACCGTGGATAAACAACTCTTCAAAGATGGCAGGCACAAGCGCCAGCGCCAAAAAGGGAGCCAGCGGATCGGATACGCCCGAAGCGAAGGGATTTTGCACCTGCGGCGTCAACCATTCAGGCAAGCCGATATTGGACAAGCCCAGATTGATGAGCGCCGCGCCCAGCATGGCCGCTCCCGCCCCGCACAACGTGATGGGTAACCAGCGAAGTCGAAACAGGCGCATGCCGAAAAATTCGCGGGCCTTCTGCTTATGTATGCGCGCCATGAGTAACGAGGCAACTACCAGTAATACCGCCGAAAAGAGGGCAGCTACATAATAGTACATCCCGTCCTTCTCCGACAGCAGCAACGGGCCGACAAATTCAAAGACCATCAGCGCCACAAAGACGCCGACGGCGACGATGCCCGATTTTTGTTCGAGGATCTTACGTTTCATAGAAAGGTATAAACTCCTTTTTCGGTTACAATCTGACCGACCTTGCGATCATGGTCTTGACAGGGAACGCTGTCAAGTAAAAAGGCTTGTCGGATAAGTCCCACGGTTGGGCCGTTATAATTGGCCAAGGCGCGGTCGTAATACCCACCGCCGCGGCCCAATCGGCCGCCCTGCTTATCAAAGGCGAGTGCCGGTACCAGCATCAGATCAATCTCACCCTGCCATGGCCGAGTGATTGGGGCGGGAATCCTGAACCGATCGGGTGCCAAACGACCGTCATAGCGACAAAAGACCATGCCCGTTGCCTCACATCGGGGCAAGAGCAGACACTTATCGGTATCTTTGAGTAGGTCGTTGACCGACACTTCAAAGCCCTGCGCATAGTAAAGCGCCACCGTTTTGGCCTCTTGATACACCGCAAGGTCACGTACGGCATCACTTAACTCACAGAGGGTTACCGTGCGGTATCGGCGGCGCAACCGCTCGCGCAAGGTTTGCTTAGCGTTTAGCAATAGAGCATCCCCTTGCACAGCGCATCGACCTTATCGCGACCAACCATAAGCCCAACCAGAGTAAAGGCAAACATCTGCGCAGTGGCAGGCCCTTTGGAGGTGATAAAGAGTCCGTCGATCTCGACTTCTTTGCCGGTGATGATCGCCTGACCCATTCCCTCTTCACAACCGGGGTAGCAGGTGGCTTTTTTACCATCAAGCAGCCCCTTGCGGCCGAAGACCATGGGGGCGGCGCAGATGGCGGCCATAGGCACTTGATATTCCAGACACAGATCAATACAACGTTGGACGTCGGCGCTTTGGCTGAGATTATCGGCACCGGGCTGTCCACCGGGCAGTACCATCAGGTCAACGTCGATAAAATCGGCTTCATCAGCAGGCAGGTCGGCCTTGAGCGTTACGCCATGAGCGCCTGTGATTTCAATGCCGCCCACGCCGACGGTAGTAACGTCAAGCTCGGCGCGACGCAGAATATCAATGACCGAGAGCGCCTCAATTTCTTCAAAGCCGTTGGCTAAAAACACGTAAATCATGCCTGATTACTCCTTTATGATAGGCTCGACGTAAGCCATAATCTTTTCATGAATGACCGAAGGCGGCAGCAGACTGCCGTTCTCGACGCAGTTGATACGCACCCAGCCAAAATGATCGGCGGCCGACACGGCGGCCTCGTGACAGGCGAGCAGATAGTTACGGTCGGCCTCGTGGATATCTTTTTTGGTGGCATCGCCGTCGTACCGCTTGTCCATCAGGGCCAGCGCGACATCGACGGGCACATCCAAAAAAATGGTCAGATCAGGCTTAGGCAAACCCATTTTCTCATATTCCAGATCCATGACCCAATCAAAAAAGTCTTGGCGCTCTGTCTCGGCGACCTTGACCGATTGATGGATGGCATTGGACGACACATAACGATCGCAGACCATATGCATGCCATCCGCCAGCGGCTTGCCCCAGTCGGTTTTATAAGACGCATAGCGATCGGCGGCAAAGAACAGCGAGGCGGCATAGGCATAGCGCTCATGGGTGCTGTGTGAGTGGCGGTGAGACTCGGAACAGGTTCGGAACCGTCCGCTCTCCCTCATGGTCAAACCTTCTGTTGTCGCGAGGATGGGAAATCACTCCCGTTGTGCTTGTCCACAATGCAGATGAACCGCCACCGTCAAGATTGATTGCATCAGTCATGCCAAAAAGATGGCATATGTATGCTGTTTCATATATGCTGGCTCCATCAGCCGCCCCTTTGAATCTTCCATCTATGACCACCAGATAAATATTGCCGGAATCATCCGTACCTATGGCTGTCCTTGGATGGCGACGGTCATCGAGACAGGCTCAGGTATGACAGTCACGACATTTTCAGTACATGCCACCGCAAGCAGTGCGGCAAAAACAAAATAAATCTTCTTCATATTCCGGGTATCTGTCAGTGTCAATAAGGGTTGTAAAACTACTCAACATTAACGAGTTTTCAAAATTTCTAAGACACCTAATAACGTCTTGAAAGCCAAAGGGAGAAAAAGCGGTTTGTGATGAAATATAAACCATTATTAAACGCTATGGTCTCATCCTCGATCAATGGTCTCA
>CALBKB010000025.1 GCA_937892635.1 uncultured Clostridia bacterium | reverse complement strand
GCTGATCAATAATCTCAATCGACTTGCCCTTATCCTCGGCATCACCGTGATGCCCACATTCATCGGGAGCTTCCATATGCAGATAGACAAAATCCTTGCCATCACGCAGCGCCTGAATGGCGGCCTCCCGCTTGCCTACCCAGTTGGTGTTGATCAAACCGGTGGCTCCCTCCACTTCAATAACCTGCATATCGGCACACAGACCGATGCCTTTGATCAGGTCAACCGCCGAAATAACGGCGCCGTCCTTGCCGTATTCCTGCCCAAAGGGCTTGAGGGCCGGCTTGGTGCCGTCGCCCCAGAGCCAAATGCTGTTGGCGGGACGCAGACCGCGGGCGACTCGGTCACGGTTAACGGGATGATCCTTGAGCAGATCATAGGATTTCTTCATCAGATCAAGCATCTTTTGCCCGTACGGTCCACCGGGCAGATAGTCGGTAATCTTTCGGTCGGAAATATCGTGCGGCGGTGTGAAAGAAAAGCCCTCGGGCGCCTCCTTCCAAACCAGGCAATGGCGATAAGATACGCCGGGATAGAAACTGAGCATCTCGTCGCCCAGCTTCTCCTGAACGAAGCGGATCAAAGCCGTTGATTCGGCGGTGGTAATCTCACCGGCACTGTAATCGATCATCGTTTTATTTTCATACGGTTCATCCTCCGAGAGTGTGACCGTGTTGCAGCGGAAGGTACGATCGGTGAGCGACAGGTCAATGCCCATGCTCACGGCTTCCAACGGCGAGCGACCGGTATAGTAGACCTCGGGCGCGTAGCCCATGACCGAGAGGTTGGCGGTATCACTGCCGGGATTCATGCCCGCAGGCACCGTTTGCACCAATCCCAGCTCGCCCATAGCGCAGACACGGTCCATATTCGGCTTGTTCGCCGCCTGCATCGGAGTTTTTCCGCCCAACACGGGAACGGGACGATCGGCCATACCATCACAGAGCAAGACAATATATTTCATATCCATCATCCTTCATATTTTAATTATATTATTGTATCTTGTTTTGCCATTCTTGTCAATCTCGTGTTTATAAGTCAAAAATCGACAAAAATTTGTAAGTTTTTTATAAAATTTGATGATTTCTGCGATAATTTTCCTTGACATTCACAAAAAATTTGCTTATAATAGAGTTATCATTATAATGCGTGGTGTTTGTTCTTGGCAAAAACCGTTTTGAAAAAAACAACCGGGGTCGACTTTTTATCGGTTCTTCCCTGTCTTTTGCCTAAGATCCATGCCTTGGCCCAACATTTCGGCGGCGCGGCCGAGCGAGATGATTTGGTGCAGGAGGGGCTGATTGCCTTATATGAATGTTCGCATGCCTTTGATGCGACGCGCGGCGTCCCCTTTGATGCGTTTGCTTTAATCTGCATCAAGCGGCGCATGATCAGTACCATCCGAAAAAATTCAGTTGTATGTTCTGTTGCCATAGAAGAACTGCAAAGCATGCCCGACCTAGTCTCCACCGCTCCGGCCCCTGAAGATTATGCCCTGGGAAAGGAAAGTGTGGAGCATTTGCGTGCCATTTTACAAGCTCACCTATCGCCGTTAGAGCGGCGGGGATTGGCCTATCATTTGGACGGGCTGAGTTATCGGGAAATTGCCGCACGCATTGAGAAGAGCGAAAAGTCGGTGGGAAATGCGTTGTCCCGTGTTAAAACCAAGTTATCCAAGCAACTAACGGTTGCTTGATATATGCCCATGTAGTTTAATAAGAAGAACGTGTTTACAAGGCGTCGGTGCGATTCCGACCGGGGGCAAAAAATTATTTCATTTCATGCGAGGGGAAAACCAATGTACGAAGACAAGACACTCATTTGCAAAGAATGCGGCCAAGAGTTCGTGTTCACTGCCGGCGAGCAGGAGTTCTATGCCGAGAAGGGCTTCCAGAATGAGCCTCAGCGTTGCAAGGATTGCCGCGCCGCCCGCAAGAACGCCTCCAAAGCTAACAGAGAGTACTTCACTGCCACCTGCGCTGCTTGCGGCGCCGAGGCGAAAGTGCCTTTCCAGCCCAGAGAGGACAGACCCGTTTATTGCAGCGAATGCTTTGCAAAACAGAAAGAACAGAGCCTTTAATTTAACTTAACGGTGTTCCAACGGGAGGTAAAGTTAGTCTTTGCCTCCCTTCTGTTTTTTTTGAGGAGAATCGTCATGGACATGATCTTACAACAATCCGTTCGGATCGATTCCGAACGCTGCGACCGATACGGTCGATTGCGAGCCGACGCTCTGTTCTTGCTTATGCAAAACGCTGCCGGCGAACACGCCGAGCGTTTGGGAGTCGGGCGCGCGCAGTTAGTGGAAAAGGGCACGGCCTGGGTACTCACCCGTGTGTCGGTACGCATGCAACGCTGGCCAAACTGGGACAGCGTGATGACCCTGACCACCGCACCGGGCGCCGGACGGGTGGGGCTCTACCGCCGCTATTTTGAATTTGCCGACCATCAGGGCATGCTCGGCCACGCCACCACCCTGTGGACGGTGATTGATTTGGATAAACGCGCCATTGTATCCCCCGACAAAGCCCCCGTCGTACCGCCTGCGGCGACATTTACTCCGAAACTTCCCTCGCCCGCCAAGGTGCGCAGCTTGGACGGCGTGCCGCTCACGCAATCCTATCGCTGTCAGTACACCGATGTCGACCTTAACGGACATATCAACAACGCCGCCTACATTCGCTTTTTGGAGAACAGCCTGCCCGCCGAACGGTTTGAGCAATGCCGCCTAAGCGAACTGGACGTTTGTTATCATCATGAGATCCTGCCCGACCGAACCATTGACTTAACACTGACGGAGCAGGATGATCGCTTCCATTTCGCCGTAAAGGAATCCGATCGCATCGCCTTCGAGGGATGCGGCAAATGGGAATAAAAAATGTGCAGAAGATTCTGCACATTTTTTCTTTATTTCTTGCGGCGAGCACGCAACCAGTTTCCGATGCGGGTACGCAAAGATTTTTTCTTAGGCAACGGTTTTCCTTGGCGAGCGGCCTGACGGGCACGCAGGCGTTTCATGTGACGCAGATGCAACACCCAAACGACCAACACAGCCAAGATCACCAACGAGAGCACGATGAGCAGAGCGGTGATCAGCACCGTTCCACCACCCGCGGTGATGGCCATGGGCGCAACCGATTCGGTTTTATAGGTGAGCACACCATCCTTGACAACGCCCGTTGTGGTCACGACCTTATCCTCTATGACCTGCCAGACGGTCATGCGCTTACCCTCATAGGCAGCATCGACACGGACGCTGACCGTGACACTTCCCTTGTACGACAGCTTTTCGCCCTGAGCCACATGCGCGTTAAGTTTCAGATCATAGGCGTCCAGAATCGGTTTATTCTTGGTCTTGGCTTGAAGGGCCTGATAGGCATCGCCCTCGGTCAGAGCTTGTACCGAAACGGTGGCGTTATAATAAATACGCTCACCCTTGATGGCAATACCGGCGTTATTATCGCGCACGGTGCGCTCGGTATAGTCATTTTTAGCGGGGACGAAATAGGCTTTGACCGTGACATCCTGACCGGGATCGGGCAACACGAGGGTGCAAGTTTCCTCTTTAGTCACCGAAAGAACGCCGGCCGATGTGGTCCAACCGCCGAAGACATAGCCCTTATCGGGAGTAGCCGTCAGACTGACGTGCTCACCCGCCGCGTAATAGCCGGTGCCGTTATCGGTGGCGCTGCCGCCGTTTTCATATTCAATACGTACACGAAAATCGTTTTGGGCGATGGATAAACCGGTTACCTGCAGGTTATCGCCGATGGCACCGATATCGGTCACGTCGGCGGTAGCGGTATTAACGGTGCACAGAACGCCGCCGTCAGCCGAGAAGCGCGCCCAATAGAGCGTGCCGCTTTTGCGGTCAAAGGTCATCGACTGCAACAGTTTCAACGCATATCCGGTCGAACCGATCTTGGAGGGCAGTCCCGTCGTCATATCGATCAAATACAGATCACCCTGGCGATCGATGCCGTAGAGCTTGCCGTCGGGATCGGCAGCAAGTGCCTGAATGGCAAGGTCGTTGCCGATGCGGCATAGCTGAGTCAGCGCCGCCGTGCCGGTATCCACCGCATAGAGAGTACCGGTGCGCAGGTCGGTCTGTTTATCATGAATCAACAGCAGCAGACGCCCGCTGACGGCATCGTAGGTCATCTCGGCGGCATAGCCTTTGGCGGTATCCTCAATGACCGTGCCGATATAGGTGCGGGTAAAGGTATCGAGATCGGCACTAAAGAGTTTACCGTCGCCATCAACACCGTAATAGAGGTTACCGACACAGGTGCCCGCCCACACGGTGGGCTGATCCGACTGTGCGGTTGTGGCGGTCAGCTCTTGGGGCTTTGAGAAGCCGATAAAGGAGGTTGACCCCATGCCGTAGCCAAACAGCGTTACCGCCTCCTCGTCGGGGGTGGCGGCAACACCGATTGTCAGCATCGACACAGCCAGCACCAGCGACAAAACAAGCGCGATGATTTTCTTATTCATAACAGATCCTCGCAATTAAAAATAATTTCCTATATTATATCACATCCTGTCGGATTTTGCGATAGGAATTTGGTAATTTCCGAAAAAATACTTTACAAATCTCACCTTTCGTTTTATAATAGAAGACACGAATTGGGGATATGGCTCAGTTGGTAGAGTGTCGCGTTCGCATCGCGAAGGTCAGGGGTTCGAATCCCCTTATCTCCACCAGGCAGGCACCGCTTTGCGGTGCCTGTTTTTTTGTGAATGCCGCGGAGAGAGGGGATTCGAAGGGTCGGTAGTGAATGACAGTCCGGGGGACTGTCAGAGCCGACCCCGGCCTGAGCCGCAGCGAAGGCGAATCCCCTTATCTCCACCAGGCAGGCACCGCAAAGCGGTGCCTGTTTTTTTGTTGGAAAAGCCTGCTTGCAATGGGTGTAATTTTCAGGGTTTTTCCCTCCCTTTTTATGCTATAATGCACGGGAGGTGAAAAAACATGAAGAAAATACTAACGATTTTACTAGCGCTCCTGCTGATAGTAAACCTGCCGATCGCGGCACGGGCAGCGGGAAGCACAAGTGTAGGAGCCGTTTCGGTATCCTACGGAAGGCTCAACGTACGAGCCGGCCGTTCGACATCTTCAGCCATAGTTGCCTCGCTGAGCAAGGGCAGTTATGTGACCCTGATCTCGCGCGACGGCTCGTGGTGGCAGGTGCGATACGGCAAAGACGGATACGGCTACTGCCACGCCGACTATATTACATCGGTTGCCGCCACGCCGGCTACGGTCAAGCTTAGCTGGGGTACACTGAATGTACGCAACGGTGCGGGTACCGGTTATGCACGCATTGACGCACTCCATAACGGGGAATCGGTTGCCGTGCTTTCGGCGTCTAACGGATGGAGCCGTATTCTCTATCACGGCACCAAACTCGGCTACGTCAGCTCGACCTATCTGGCGACTCAAACGCAAAACGGTGCTGTGGCGCTGGCCGTGCCCAGCTACAAGCAAACTGACAGCCGTTGGAGTG
>CALBKB010000024.1 GCA_937892635.1 uncultured Clostridia bacterium | reverse complement strand
GCCAAGGGTGGCGTTGAGCCCCAGTCCGAAACGGTATGGCGCCAGGCGAACAACTATCGTGTACCCCGTATGGCCTATGTTAACAAGATGGACATTATGGGTGCTGACTTCTATAATGTTGTCAACATGATGAAAGAGCGCCTTAAGTGCAATCCCGTTCCCATTCAGCTTCCCATCGGTTCGGAAGCGCAGTTCCGTGGCGTGATCGACCTGCTCGAAATGAAGGCGGATGTCTATTATGACGAGCTTGGTAAGGATATGCGCGTGGAAGAGGTTCCTGCCGATATGCTGGAAAAGGCCGAAGAGTATCGTGCCGCTCTCGTCGAAGAGGTCTGTGCCCATGACGATGTGCTCATGGAGAAGTTCCTGATGGACGAGGAGATCACCATCGACGAGCTCAAAGCCGCGATTCGTAAGGCCACCATTGACAACGAGATCGTTCCCGTATGCTGCGGTACGTCCTATCGTAACAAGGGCGTTCAGAAGCTGCTGGATGCTATCGTTGACTATATGCCGTCCCCGATCGATGTTCCCGCCATTAAGGGTACTACCCCCGAAGGCGAGGAGACCGAGCGCAAGTCGGACGACAAAGAGCCGTTCTCCGCTCTCGCGTTTAAGATCGCGACCGACCCCTTTGTCGGTAAGCTCTGCTTCTTCCGCGTATATTCCGGTCAGATTAAGACCGGTTCGGGTGTTTATAACTCCACCAAGCAGAACAAAGAGCGTTTCGGCCGTATCCTGCGTATGCATGCTAACCACCGTGAGGATGTGGAAGAGGTCTATGCCGGCGATATCGCCGCTGCGGTTGGCCTGAAGAATACCACCACCGGTGATACGCTGTGCGACGAAAAGGCTGAGGTCATTTTGGAGTCGATGGAATTCCCGGAGCCTGTTATCCGTGTTGCTATTGAGCCCAAGACCAAGGCCGGTCAGGAAAAGATGGGTCTTGCTCTGGCCAGATTGGCTGAAGAAGATCCGACCTTCCGCACCTACACCGACGAAGAGACGGGTCAGACCATCATCGCCGGTATGGGTGAGCTCCACTTGGAGATCATCGTTGACCGTCTGTTGCGTGAGTTCCGTGTTGAGGCAAACGTGGGCAAGCCCCATGTTTCCTATAAGGAGACCATTCGCAAGTCGGCCGATGTCGATATGAAGTATGCCCGTCAGTCGGGTGGTAAGGGTCAGTATGGTCACGTTAAGATCACCCTTGAACCCAACGAGCCCGGTAAGGGTTACGAATTTATCAACAAGATCGTCGGCGGTGCTATTCCCAAGGAATATATCCCTGCTGTCGATGCCGGTATCCAAGGTGCGACCAAGACCGGTGTTTTGGCCGGTTATAATGTTGTTGACTGCAAGGTCACGCTTTATGATGGTTCGTATCACGAGGTCGACTCTTCCGAGTCTGCCTTTAAGATCGCCGGTTCTATGGCCTTTAAGGAGGCCATGCGCAAGGCGGATCCGGTTCTGACTGAGCCGATCATGAAGGTTGTTGTCGTTGTTCCTGAAGAATACATGGGCGACGTTATCGGCGACCTTAACGCCAGACGTGGTCAGATCGTAAGCCTGGATCAGGTGTCGGGTGCTAAGCAGATTACTGCTAACGTGCCTCTCGCTTGCATGTTTGGTTATGCGACCGACCTGCGTTCTAAGTCTCAGGGCCGTGGCCAGTACTCGATGGAGCCCAGTCACTACATGGAAGTGCCTAAGTCCATCCAGGAAGAGATCATCGGCAAACGTGCCCAGAAGTAATTTGTATCCGTTTTAGCAAGTAATAAATAAAAAATTTCACCTAAGAAAGGGGAAACTACAATGGCAAAGGCTAAATTTGAAAGAACTAAGCCGCATGTAAACATCGGCACCATTGGTCACGTTGACCATGGTAAGACCACTCTGACCGCTGCAATCACCAAGGTTCTGTCCCTGAAGGGCCAGGCACAGTTCGAGGACTATGCCAACAT
>CALBKB010000023.1 GCA_937892635.1 uncultured Clostridia bacterium | reverse complement strand
TGCGCGAGATCAAGCTGGCCTTGCTGGGTGCAGATGTCAACTTCAAGGTCGTCAAGGCCTTCATCCATAACGTGTCGGATCGCGCGGTAGGCGAGGAGGTTATGAAATCTCTCACGCCGGCTCAGCAGGTCATTAAGATCGTGCATGAGGAACTGTGCCGTATCATGGGGCAGGGCGATTCCAAAATCAATTTCGCCGCCAAGCCGCCCACCGTGCTGATGATGTGCGGTTTGCAGGGTGCCGGTAAAACCACCCATGCGGCCAAGTTGGCCTATTATTTTAAAAATACGCTCCATCGTCGTCCCCTTTTGGTGGCATGCGATATCTACCGTCCCGCCGCTGTTGATCAGTTAAAGGTGGTAGGTGAGCAGGCCGAGGTGCCCGTCTTTTCTCTGGATGGCGAAAAGCCGGTCAAGATCGCGCAGGAAGCATTGGCGCACGCCAAAAAGTACGGCAACGATATCGTGATTTTCGATACGGCCGGTCGTCTGCATATCGACCAGGAGCTGATGGATGAACTGGTGCAGATGAAGGAGAAGACGCAGCCGCAGGAGATCCTGCTGGTGGTCGATGCCATGACGGGTCAGGATGCCGTCAACGTTGCCCAGTCCTTTGACGAGCAGTTATCCATTACCGGCGTCATTCTCACCAAGTTCGACGGCGATACCCGCGGCGGTGCCGCCATGTCGGTCAAGTATATCACCGGTCGTCCCATCAAGTTTGTGGGTGTGGGCGAAACGGTCAAGGATCTTGAACCCTTCCACCCCGAGCGTATGGCCAACCGCATTTTGGGTATGGGCGACGTGCTCTCGCTGATTGAGAAGGCGGAAGAGGCCTTTGATGAAGAACAGGCAAGAAAACTCGAAGAAAAACTTCTGAAAAATAAATTCGATTTAGAGGATTATCTCGGACAGCTGCGTCAGATGAAAAAGATGGGCGGCGCCGGTGCCATCCTCGGCCAAATGGGAGTCAAGCAAAAGGATATTGATAAGGCTGATATCAATGAGAAGATCTTTGATCGTCAGCAGGCCATCATTCTGTCCATGACCCCGAAGGAGCGGGCCAAGCCGGAACTTCTGGCCGCGTCCCGTAAACGACGCATCGCCGCAGGCGCAGGCGTTGAGGTAAGTGAAGTCAACCGTCTGCTCAAGCAGTTTGAGCAGTCACGGTCGATGATAAAAAGGCTTAACAAGAATCCCAACCTGCTTAAGGGTTTCCCCGGCATGGGCGGGATGATGTAAGACTACTTGAATGTGGAGGTGAATCACAATGGCAGTAAAAATCAGACTCAGAAGAATGGGCGCGAAGAAAAATCCCTTCTACCGTATCGTAGTAGCCGATTCCCGCAGCCCTCGCGACGGCAGATTTATCGAAGAGATCGGTACCTATGATCCGACCAAGACCCCTTCAGCCGTCAACATTGATGCTGAGAAGGCTAAGCAGTGGATCGCAAACGGCGCCCAGCCGACCGATACCGTCAAGGCCATGCTCAAAAAGAACGGCGTTCTGTAAAGGATGGTATCATGGAACAGTTATTGACGTATCTCACGAAGGCCCTGGTGGAAAAGCCGGACGAAGTCACGGTCACTAAGGTTTCGGAGAAAGAGGATACGACCACCTATCAGATCATGGTGGCCGCGTCCGACATGGGCAGAGTCATCGGCAGACAGGGTCGAATCGCTAAGGCCATTCGCTCGGTTGTCAAGTCGGCGGCTGCCAAAGATAATAAGAAGGTCATCGTCAATATCGGTGACTAAAAAAAGGGGGATATCTTGCATATCCCCCCTTTTTTCAGGAGAAAACTATGGAGCTTATCAAAGCCGGTAAAATTGTCAATACCCACGGCATCCGTGGTGATATAAAAATCGACGTATGGATGAACGATGCCCGCGACCTGTGTCAGATCGACACCATCTATATCGACGCCAAGCCCTTCACCGTCACCGCCGCCCGCGCCCAGCGCGCGCTGGCTATCGTCCACCTCAAAGGCGTCGACACCATAGAGATGGCCGAAACCTTAAAGGGCAAGGAAATTTCGATTGAAAAAACCGACGACCTGCTCGACGAAGGCGAGTATTTTATTCAGGACATCATCGGTTGTGAGGTCTACGATGCCGATACCGCCGAGCATTACGGAACCATCGTCGACGTCTACTCGGGAATCGCCAACGATGCCTATGAAATTCGTCTCACTTCGGGCAAGCAGGTGCTCTTTCCTGTGATTAAACAGGTCGTGATCGACACCGATATCGCCGCAAAAACCATCAAAATCCGCCCGCTGGGAGGTATGTTCGAGATATGAGGATCGATATTTTAACCCTGTTTGACGATTATATGGATATGGTGCTCGGTCAGAGTATCCTCGGCCGCGCCCGCAAGGCGGGCTATCTGGATATCCGCGCCCACAATTTCCGCAACTGGGCCACCGATAAACACGCCACCGTCGACGATACCCCCTACGGCGGCGGCAAGGGTATGCTCTTAAAGCCCGAACCCATCTGCGCCTGCTACGATGAGATCACGCGTGACGCCGTCAAAAAACCGCTCACCGTCTATCTCTCGCCAAAAGGTCAGGTGCTCACCCAGGAGATCGCCCGCCGTTACGCCAAGGAAGACCGCATTGTTTTCCTCTGCGGCCATTACGAGGGCGTCGACCAGCGGGTCATCGACGAGATCGTTGACGAGGAACTCTCCATCGGCGATTATGTGCTCACCGGCGGGGAACTGGCCTGCGCCGTCGCCGTCGACTGCGTCTGCCGCATGGTCGAGGGTGTGCTCGACAGCGAGGAGTGCTTCGAGGAGGAGAGCCATTATAACGGTCTGCTCGAATATCCACACTATACCCGACCCGTCGAGTTTCGCGGTCGCAAAGTTCCCGAGGTGCTGCTCGAAGGCAAACACGCGCAGATCGAGCGCTGGCGTCGGGACGAGATGCTCAAAATCACCAAGGAGCGCCGCCCCGATATGCTCAAAACGGTGAGTCTGACCCCCCAAGACCTCGATTTTTTAGAGAAATAAACAAGCACGAGCGTTACGCTCGTGCTTTTTTGTATAAGTATTGCAGGGTGCTTAAATTGTAGCGCAACACAAAAACCGGCAAGGCGCTTAATACCAAGTTGACAGCGGCGATAGGCCAGGCATAGCTGGGTGGGAGAAAGGCGAGCAGCAGCGGCTGGCTGGTGTTGGCTCGCAACGAGCGCAAGGCTACAGCCAGATAGGGTGCATAGCCGTCGTCAACGGCGCAAAAAATGGGTATAACGTTCATTCTGTGTCCTCCGTGGTCGTTTCGTTGCCGTTAGTATACCCAACAAGTGCGGGAGAAACAACCTACTCTCGCATCAATTCCCCCGCCGCGTTCAGATGCCCTTGTAGAAGCCAAAAAAAGCCACTCTCCTGTCGGGAGAGTGGCGGTAGAGTGCAACAGAATGGCGGTAGAGCGGGTTAATATCCCAAATTTTCGTCGATCAGAACAATCTCGATATCGGCGCCCGTCGGGCATTGCCAAAGCACCGCCAGCTCACGGCAGATGCGGTCGGGACTGTTGCAGTCAAAGCAGCGTCCGCCCTTGACACAGGGCGTATGCTTGCCCAAACGCTTGGCGTTAAGGGGTGCCGCTACGTTGCGTGCGCGGTCGAGCGCGGCGGCAAGGTCGGGTGCTATCTTGTTTTGCCCCACGACCAGATAGACCTTTTTATGCCCATAGAGGATGGAGGCGACGCGGTTGCCGATGCCGTCGATATTGACGATCTCACCGTTTTGCGACAGGCCGTTGACTGAGGAGAGATAGACGTCAGCCTGTGCCGCTTGACGCAGGTCGCCGCCCTGCCAGTGCCAATGAACTGTATTGTGCGTCGCGAGTTGCTCATAGAGCCCCATTTGCTCGATGGTGATCGATCCGCCGATGCCGACACTCACCCCGTCAATCGCCTCATTGAGATATGCGGCGGCGGCGCGTGCGGTGGCAAAGTGCGATGCGGTATATCCTTTTTCTTGCAGTGTCTGTTTCATTGTCGTTTCCTTTTTTTTTGTTTCATTGTACCCGACGCCCTTGTCCTTGTCAAGGCGGACGCAATAAAAGGGCACGCGTGTGCCCTTTTATCGATCGCTTTCTTTTTTGTCGGGGGGTTGGGCATCGAAGATGAAATCGTCAATGTCCTTATCGGGTTTCTGTTTGTCTTTCACGGCATAACACACCTTTATCGTTTTAATGTAGTGTATGCAACCTGCCCCGATTTTAGACCCGATTATTTTAAATTTTTCGGTTTGCGGATACGATTGAGCTGGCGGTTGAGTTTGAGCAGTTCTTCCTTGGTGAAGGAAATGTTCATCATGCCCATCATGCTCGACAGACGCAGTACGGTAAATCCGCCCATCATCTGCATCAGTCCGCTGTCGCCGCCCTTGAGATCTACATCAAAGCCGCCCGATTTCTTCTCGTCCTTCTTGCCGGCGTTCATCTTCTTTTTGAGGGTCAGCCCCAGTTTGATAAACCAGAGCTTGCCGCGGGTCGACTGCATGATATCCGAGATCTTGTCGTTGAGCGAATAGCGCCCTTCGACCTCGACGACGTCAAACCAGTTGAGCACCGCACCTACCTCTTTGAGGACGTAGTCCATGTTAGGCTCATCCACCTTGCGGATCTTGCCCTCGTCGGACAGATCGCCTGCCTTGGCCACGATAGTTGTTTCGCCTTCGTTTTTCACGTCGAAATAGAAGAAATGATCCTCGGCCGTCTTCTTGCCGATGCTTTCGCCGTTCACGAAAAGCTCGACCTCGGGCTGGTTGGAATAGACGGTGACACGGGTCACGTCTTCCACGCGATCCACATAACGCTTGCCGCACAGATGTACGAAGGGATCATCCGATAACCAGGCCTTGTAGGCGTAGAAGGCGTCCTTCTTGTAGGAGCGATCCATGGTGATCAGACCCTTGTGGTTCTGTCCGTTTTCGCCGCCCTCAGCACGGGCATCGGCGCCAAAGTCAAACATGTTCCACACGTGGGTGGCCCAGATATATTTGCGGGTGAAGAGCTGCTTGATCAGCTCCTCGTGGTAATAGGCCTGATATTCTTCGGTATAGTCACCCTGCTTGGGATTGCTGGTATGCCAGTTGAGCGCCTCGCAGCCGTATTCGCTGATACCGATGGGAATGTTCGGATGAACCTCATGGAACTTATCAAACCACGGCCCGTTCATGCTCACGTCGCCGCCGTACCAGCCGAAATAATGGTTATAGGAAACGACGTCGGGGATGAGCAGGTAGGGATCGTCCATCTTGCACATCGACACCGCAGCGATGGTGGTCAGACGTGTTTTGTCCATCTCGTGCACCAGATCGTTAAGAATGCGGTGATTTTCCAGCAGATCCTCGTCCGAACCGCCGATGGAGATTTCGTTTGACAATCCCCATACAACAATGGACGGATGATTATAGTTCTGTACGATCAGTTCCTTCATCTGCGATATCGTGTTGGCGCGACCGTCGGGCATGTGCTTGGAAATATAGGGAATCTCCGCCCAGATGACCAGACCCTTTTCATCGCACAGATCATAGAAATACTGGTCGTGCTGATAATGGGCCAGACGAATGGTGGTGGCGCCCACCTCCATGATCAGATCAATATCCTCGGCGTGATGCTCGGGCAACAGAGCGTTGCCGATACCCCAGCGGTCCTGATGGCGGGAAACGCCGCGCAGCGGATATTCCTCACCGTTGAGAATGAAACCGTTGTCGGGATCAATGCGGAAGGTGCGGCAACCGAAGCGGCTGCACACGTTATCCAGCACCTCGTCCTTCTCCACGATCTCCACCTCACAGCAGTAGAGATAGGGATCGCGCCGTCCGTGCCACAGATGCACGTCCTCAATGGCAAAGGTCACCTTGCTCTCAGTCGATTCGATCTTTTGCAACTCGTTTTCGTCCTGATCGTACAGGGTGTAGACCAGTTTCTGTCCCTCGGCCAGCGGCGTTACGAACACCTCAACCTCCACCGAGGCATCCTTGCCCGCCACGGTAGGAGTGATCATCAGCCCCGGCGCACCGTAATAGTCCAGATCAAAATGCGTCTTGTTGACGGCAATCAGATTGACGTTGCGGTACAGACCGCCGTAGAAGGTAAAGTCGGCCATCTGCGGATAGACGCTGTCATTGGCCGAGTTGTCGACCACCACCGCAATCTCGGTCGTGTCGGTCAGCGCATCGGTCAAATTCACCCGCCAGGTCGAATAACCGCCGTCATGATGGGCCAGCTTCTCGCCGTTGGCATAAACGTCGGCCGAGGAATTGGCACCGCGCAGCTCCAGATAATAGCAGTCAGCCTCGGGCAGATCGGCTTTGTTGATGCTCTTGAGGTACAGGCAGGCGCCGCGGAAATAGTCGTTGCCGCCGTCCTGACCGTCGATGGCGTTCCAGGAATGGGGCAGATTGACCCTTTCTCCCTCGCGCACGGTGATGTCGGCCGTATCTTTAACAAACAGCCAGTTCTCGTTGAGATTCAAAATGTGTCTCATGGTATTCTCCGTTTCTGTCAATGCCCGATGGAAATTCCATCGGGCATTGGAAAATCATTTATTCGCGACCCAGGTCGGCATTCATTTTCGCCAGCGTCTTTTTGTCCAGGTTGTAGATCAGTCCCAGACCGATAAACTGCATAATGGCAGAGAAGAGATAGGTGCCGGCCACCAGATAACGCATACGAATGGCTACTTCCCATACCTGATTGCCTTCGTTTTCGCCTACATAGCCCAGCGCGACCATAACAATGAGGATCAGAGAGGGCCCAAGGCCTTGGGCCAGCTTGCGGAAGAAGGAATGCAGGGAATATACCGTTCCTTCTTCGCGGCTGCCCGTCTTCCACTCGTTGTAGTCGATGGCATCGCCCATCATGGCCCAGGACACGGTCGAGTAAATGCCCATGCCCAGCGAGAAGATCAGCTGTGCAACGATATAAAGGATCAGATCCAGATTGGTGTTATCCGGCGTAACGATAAAGAGTAAGCCCGAAGCAATAATGGTGCAGATGGAGCCGAAGGTGGCCAATTCTTTCTTGCCGTACTTAGCCACCATCTTTCTGGCAAGCGGGGTGAAGCAAACGATCGGAATCATGGCAAACAACTGAACGATACCCGAAATCTGCACGTTCTTAAAGTAGGACTGGAAGATAACGGTAACGGCAGTCGCTGCGCCCTGCATGCCGATAAACATACCCATCGCCGCAACGGTAGCGCCAACGGCAGGACGGTTTTTGATGAAGTTGCCAAAGGCTTTGAGTACGTTGAACTTGGGCTGTTTTTCGCTCAGAGCAACATCTTGCTCTACCCGGATCTCGGTGTTGCGGATCATGAACTGGAAGCAGATAAAGCCCAGTGCGCCCATGATCAGGGCGGCGATAAAGACGCGCTCACCGATGAGGTTATTGTTGGAATCGTAAATGATGAAGGGCAGGATAACCATAGGTACCATGTTGCCGGCAATCGAGCCGATCGAACGCCAAGCAGACAGCGACGCTCTGTCTTTAACGTCGTTGGAGATCAGGCCAAGCAGCGAGCCGTAAGGCACGTTGGCTACCGTGTAGAAGGCGTCCCACACTACGTAACCGGCAATGAAGATGATCGCCTTGGCCCAAACAGGAGCGTTGGGGAAGGGCAGGAAGCAGCAAGCGCCGCCCACGATCAGGCCGATCGATCCGGCCCAAATGTAAGATAGGAATTTGTTTCTCTTGTATTTGCGGGTGTCACCGTCGACCATCGAACCGATCAGCGGATCGTTGATGGCGTCCCATACCTGAACAATAATCAGTAATAGGGCATACCACAGGTCCATGCCCATGAACTGCGTCCAGAAGATAGACATGGTGCTTTTGAGCGCAAAGCTCATGTTGCAGCCCAGATCGCCGGCGGCATAAGCCAGGCAATCTCTGATGCCAAACGCTCTCTTGCCGTTGGCATCCAACTTGGGTTCCTTTTTCATGCGCGGTTTCCTCTTTTCTATAAGTATAGTAATAGTGTATCCTTCTATAAGTATAAAGGATATGGAGGACATATAATAGTAATTTTTTTATGTATCCTTGTAATATTTTAATCTCTTGTGTTGTTATTGCCTAAAAAATATGCTACAATTGACAAAGAACTAGACAAAGGAGCGAGAAAGATGAACGATCTGGGGCAGGTACCCATCAGTCGGACGATGCGCAATCTGAAACTCGACGAGTCGCTGGCCAACATCAAGGCCATCGAGGAGCGATACGCTTTTGAAAACGAAATGATCCGCGCCGTCCTGCATGGGCGCACCGAAATGGAGACGCGGTTTCGTGCGGCCTTCTCAGCTCGCTTTTTCGAAAAGCGTCACTCCGACCCCGTGCGTAACATCCAGCATTACGGCATTATTATGAATACTCTCTTGCGCAAGGCTGCCGAGCAGGGTGGGGTTCATCCGGTGCATTTGGATCAGATCTCGGCCGGTTTTGCCGTTAAAATCGAAAAACTCATCTCGGCGCAGGAGATCACCTGGCTGATGTGTGATATGTTCCGCACCTATTGTCAGTTGGTGCGCCAACACTCCTTGCAGTCCTTTTCGCCCTTGGTGCAAAATACCATGCTTATGATCGACGTTGACCTCTCGGCCGACCTCTCGCCCCGCGCTTTAGCGCAGGCGCAAAGCGTCAGTCTGGGCTATCTGTCCACTTTGTTTAAGAAGGAAACCAACCAAACGCTCTGTTCCTATATTCGGCAAAAACGTATGGAATATGCGGCTCATCTGCTCACCACCACCAAGTTGCAGATCCAAACGGTTGCTCTGCATTGCGGCATTATGGACGCGCAGTATTTTTCCAAAATCTTCAAAGCCTATCATAAAAAAACGCCCGTCGCCTATCGCAATGAAATGGGTCGAAAATAGGGGAATATTTCATAAGATTTCGCTTTACTTTTCCTCCTAAAGGGCATATAATGTTCCATATTAAAAAGGAGATGGTACGGCTTGAAAAACTTTTATTTAAAACCGAAATTCTTTTCAACGATAAAAACCTATTCGGTTAAGCAGTTCACCAACGATCTCATCGCCGGTCTTATCGTGGCCATCATTGCGCTGCCTCTTTCCATTGCCTTGGCGCTGGCGTCGGGGGTGGAACCGGCCTGCGGCATCTACACCGCCATCGCGGCCGGCTTTTGCGTGTCCTTGTTCGGCGGCAGCCGCGTGCAGATCGCAGGGCCTACGGCGGCCTTCGCTTCTATCGTGGCCGGTATCGTGGCCACGCAGGGCATGGATGGGCTGTTTGTGGCCACCATTCTGGCCGGTATCCTGCTGATTTTGATGGGCGTTTTTCGTCTGGGCTCGCTGATCAAATATATCCCGCACACCATCACAACCGGTTTTACCGCCGGTATCGCTCTCACCATTTTTATCGGGCAGATCAAGGATTTCCTCGGTCTTACCTATGCCGACGGCGTCAAGCCCATTGAAACCCTGGAAAAACTGGAAGCCAACATCGAGTTTATCGGTAGTTTCTCCTGGCAGGCGCTGGTTGTCGGCGCCGTCAGCCTGGCTATTTTGATCGTCTATCCTAAGATCGAAAAGAGAATCCCCCCTTCGCTTATCGCCGTTGTGGTGGGCGCGCTTATGGTCGCCTTCCTGCCCGGCTTTGAAGAGGGTGTGTATACCATCCGCGATCTGTATACCATTCCCGCGGGTCTGCCCAAGGTCGATTTCGGCGGCATGGATCTGAGCCTTGAAAAAATCGTGGCCGTCCTGCCCAACGCCTTCACCATCGCCATCCTCGCCGCAATCGAGTCCCTTCTCTCCTGTGTTGTGGCCGACGGCATGATACATAAGAAGCACCGCT
>CALBKB010000022.1 GCA_937892635.1 uncultured Clostridia bacterium | reverse complement strand
TATTTTAAAGGCATTTTTCAAAAAAATCACTTCCATTGCTTTATTAATTTTATAGTAACATAAAATTATGAACAAATAAACAAAAAAGCGGCAGTTTATCCTGCCGCTTTTAAAACATTTATTTATCGGTGGGTTTCATGGTGGGGAAGAGAAGAACGTCGCGGATGGAAGCGCTGTCGGTAAGAAGCATAACGAGTCTGTCAACACCGAAGCCAAGTCAGCCGGTAGGAGCCATGCCGTATTCAAGAGCGGTTACGTAGTCATAGTCAACCTGCGCTTTGCTGGTGGGGTCAAGTTCAAGACGTTCCGCAACCTGGCGTTCAAAACGGCCTTTCTGGTCGATAGGATCGTTAAGTTCGCTGAATGCGTTGCCGAATTCGGTTGCGTTGATGAAATATTCAAAACGCTCGGTGAATGCGGGATCTTCCGGTTTGCGTTTTGCAAGAGGGCTGATTTCAACAGGGTAATCGTAGATGAAAGTGGGCTGGATAAGGTTTTCTTCAACGAATGCATCGAAGAATTCAGCAAGAATTGCGTTGTATATACGGTTACCCCTGAGGATTTAAATATCAATCAGGGGCTGATTGACCGCGCTGATATGATCTACATTAAGGGACAGTATAATGCAGCGTTTGCCGAAGTAAATGCAGCAGGAAAGCCTTATACTAATTCAATTTATAGAGATGATTTATTTAAGCATGCAGATACGGAGATCGCGAAAAGGGATAAAAATAAGTCGGGAGCTACCTTTGAAACCAATCCTTTAGATTGGGGCGCTGCGATAAAGATTTATAAGGCGGCGACAAATAGTGATAAGATTGTTCCGGTAATAATGGATACCAAAGCATATCATACGGGAACACAAACAACTGCAAAGGTGCCGATAGTTTGTGCTGATACTTCACAAAGAACAGATCAAGAAATATGTGAATATATTAAAGAAAAAGTTAGTATATCAGAGAAACAAGAGTTATATTTCAAGATATTTCAAAAAATTAAAATAGAACAATCAATAGAAGTTATCGAGGATGAGGTAATTAAGGATCAGGAAGAAAATGAAAAAAATAGTAGTGAATGAAAGAAAATATTATATTGAAATTGATCAAATCAGATTGATTTATGAGGACGGCGCCCTTGTGGGATGGTATAGACCATGAGCAAGTACCAAGAATACGAAAAGTTAAAAGAAAACATCGCAAAGACATCTAAAACCAAAGAAGAATACGAAAAAAGAATAAAAGAAGCGGCAAAGAGGTTGAAGATATGATAAAAGACAGCGGACAGAGGACAGAGTTCAAAACAGGCGCGGTTCGAGATATGCACGAAAACAAGGGCGATATGGCTTCTATTCCGTGGGAATCAATCTTGAGACTCGCGCGGCATTACGAAAACGGAGCAAAAAAATATAATCGTTGGAATTTTCGAAAAGGCATACCCGTTTCAAGTTTTATCGACAGCGCTTGCAGACACCTTGCCAAATACCAATGCGGTTGCGACGACGAAGACCATTTGGCGGCGGCGGCTTTCAACGTGCTTGGTGCGATGCTGATGGAAAATACAACGCCCGAAATGCAAGATTTGCCGATGCGAGAGGGGAAAAATACTTTTGATTATTTTGAGGTGAACGATGACGGTAAAATTGATTAAATATCCTTCTGCCGAAGATTGGATGTTTGCCAAGCGTTGCACCTTGGTGACGGTTGGAAAAGATGCGGTAAAAGAGCCAACACAAGAATGGAAACATAAATTGCTTGAAGCAAGACATTCGCCAATACGAACGTTGCAGTTTGCTTTTGAGTTGGAATTGCCTTATTGGGTGAGCGTTCATCTGTGTAGGCACGTACACGCACAGCCATTTGTCAAGTCGCAGAGA
>CALBKB010000021.1 GCA_937892635.1 uncultured Clostridia bacterium | reverse complement strand
CCAGCATAACGTCACTCTCGTTGATACCGCCAACGGCGGCGTGAATAACCTTAACGCGCACCTCTTCATTGGAGAGTTTTTCCAACGACTGGCGTACCGCCTCAGCCGAACCCTGAACGTCGGCCTTAACGATGATGTTAAAGTCCTTAACAGCGCCTTCTTGAATGCGGGCAAACAGATCATCCAACGAAACGGCGGAGGAAGCCGAAAACTTCTCTTCCTTGGCCGAAAATTTACGCTGTTCAACCAGTTCTCTGGCCATGCGCTCGTCGGCAACGGCATGGAAAATGTCGCCACCTTCGGGCACACTGTCCAGACCAATGATCTCAACCGGATCGGAAGGACCGGCCACCTTGACGGTGCGACCGTGATCATCGACCATCACACGCACACGGCCAACCGCCGTGCCGGCAATAATGGTATCGCCGTGATGCAAGGTACCGTTCTGAACCAGCACCGTGGCCACGGGACCACGACCCTTATCCAGACGCGCCTCGATAACCGTACCCTTGGCCGCACGGTCAGGGTTGGCTTTGAGTTCACGCATCTCAGCCACCAGCAGAACGTTTTCGAGCAGTTCGTCAATACCCTGACGCTTAAGCGCCGAAACGGGAACGCAGATGACGTCGCCGCCCCATTCTTCGGGAACCAGATCGTATTCGGTCAGAGACTGCTTAACCTTATCGGGGTTGGCACCCTCTTTATCCATTTTATTGATAGCCACAATAATAGAAACACCGGCCGCCTTGGCATGGTTGATGGCTTCTACCGTCTGCGGCATGATGCCGTCATCGGCCGCCACGACCAGAATGGCAATATCGGTAACCTGCGCGCCACGGGCACGCATGGTGGTAAAGGCCTCGTGACCGGGGGTGTCCAGGAAGGTGATATCCTGACCGTTGATGGTTACTTTATAAGCACCGATATGCTGGGTAATACCGCCGGCCTCGCCTGCCGTGACATTGGCATCGCGAATGGCGTCGAGCAAGCTGGTCTTGCCGTGGTCAACGTGACCCATAACCACCACAACGGGGTTGCGGGGCTGCAGGTTCTCGTCGATATCTTCGCTCTCATCGATGAGCTTCTCTTCGATGGTAACGACCTCTTCTTTGGTAACCTTGGCGCCAAATTCTTCGGCTACCAACGCGGCCGCATCAAACTCGATAGTTTGGTTAGCGGCAGCCATAATGCCCAATTCCATCAGCTTCTTGATGATCTGCGCGTTGGTGGCGTGCAGTTTAGCGGCCAGATCGTACACCACGATCTCCTCGCCGATAACCACCTGCAACTGAGGACGCTTGGCGCGCTCAGCCTCCAGACGCTTGATCTTCTCGGCCTCGGTCTCCTTGCGACCCTTTTGACGGCGGTTATTACCGCCCTGCTTTTTGAACTTTTGGAACTGTTTGCCCAGATCTCTCGCCTTTTCGGGCGCCAGATCTTCCAGTTTCTGATCATACTTAGACAGGTCGACGGTGACGGTACGGGTATCGACGTACCGCTTTTCGACCTGACCGCGCTCCTGACGCTCACCCGTCTTTTTCTTCTTCATGGGCGGACCGGAAATGGTCTGCGTCGCACCGGGCGTAGGTCCCTTGCGCTCAGGCGCAGGCGTGGGCACCGCCGCGGGAGCCGGCTTAGGCTGGGGCTTAGGCGCAGGCTTGGGTGCGGGCGCCTGAGCCTTGGGTGCATTGAGCACCTCCATATAGGCGGCGATGTTCTCATGACCACGCTTGGCGGTAATGATTTCAAAGAGAATGTCTAACTCTTTAGCGGTAATCGGCGCCATATGATTTTTCGGGCGGGTCGAATATTTCTCCAACAAATCCATGATCTCGTTGTTGGAGATACCAATATCTTTCCCAAATTCATGTACTTTATATTTTAACGGGGTATCACTCACTGTACTGCCTCCTTATTCTCCAATGCTCTGTCAAGCATCTTGCGAAAATTGTCGTCCGAAACGGAAAAGATGCCAAACGGCTTACAACCGGTTGCCGCTCCCAGTTCAGACATCGTATAACCGACAGCCATCGCCTGCATCGGCAACGCCTGACAGTGTTGCTCGATCAGCCGCTGGGTGCGGGGCGAGATATCGCTTGCGGTATACAGACCGTGACCTTTACCGTCACGCAGGGCGGCAAAGACCTCATCCCGACCGCGCAGAAGTTTTCCGGCGCGGCGGGCCAGCCCGAGATTTGACAAAAATTTATCCTTCAAGGCGGGCCATCTCCTCTTCCAACGCATCGTAGACCGCTTCGGGAATCGACGTTTCCAACGAGCGATCGATACGCTTGGACTTGCGAGCCTTTTTCAGGCATGCGGCACAGCGGCACAGATAGGCGCCTCGACCGGGCTTTTTACCCGTTAAGTCGATGCTGATCTCGCCCTCGGGGCTTCGAACCACACGCACCAACTCCATCTTGGGCTTACTTTCGTTGCAACCGGCGCACATGCGCATCGGCGTTTTGCGCACTTTCACGCTCACGCCTCCTTAGTTCTGACCACTGAAAGCGGACAAGGGCTTGATATCCACCTTATACCCCGTCAGCTTGGCAGCCAAACGTGCATTCTGTCCCTCTTTACCGATGGCCAAAGACAGCTGATCGTCGTTGACGATGACCGAGCAGGTCTTCTTGCTCTCATCAGCCTGCGCCGAGAGGACAACGGCAGGCGACAGCGCCGCGGTGACATAGAGGGCAGGATCGGCATTGTACTTGATAATGTCGATCTTTTCGCCCTTAATCTCATCAATAATGGTGGAGATGCGGCTGCGTCTTTGACCGATGCAAGCGCCGACGGGATCGACCGACGGATCGTTGCTCATAACGGCAATCTTGGTGCGGCTGCCCGCCTCACGGGCTACCGACATGATCTCAACCGTACCGTCCTGCACCTCGGGCACTTCCATCTCAAACAGACGGCGTACCAGACCGGGATGGGTACGGGAAAGGAGCACTTCGTTATACACGCGGCCGCGATCCTTTTCCTTGCGACGGACTTCCACTACATATACTTTAATGCGATCACCCTCACCGATCACCTCGCGAGGGATCATTTCACGAACCGGCAACAGCATCTCGTATCGACCGATGCTCAGGATGGCGGCCTTGATCTTCAAATCAATGCGCTCAACCACACCGGTAACGATCTCACCCGTCTTTTCGGTGAATTCGCGGGTC
>CALBKB010000020.1 GCA_937892635.1 uncultured Clostridia bacterium | reverse complement strand
TCATCGGCCATGGCGGCGCAGTTGTTAACGATCTGCCGGGCATAGGCCTTAAATTCGGGCTTAAGCGCCTCACCGAGGGCTACGCCCTTAGCGGCGATGACGTGCATGAGGGGACCGCCCTGCGTGCCGGGGAAAATAGCCTTGTCGATGGCCTTAGCCAGATCCTGCTTGCACAGGATCATACCGCCGCGCGGACCGCGCAGGGTTTTATGGGTGGTGGTGGTCACCACGTCGGCATAGGGCACGGGCGAAGGATGCACACCGGCGGCCACCAGACCGGCGATATGCGCCATATCGACCATATGATAAGCGCCCACTTTTTTGGCGATATGGTAAATACGCTCAAAATCAATCACGCGCGGATAGGCCGAAGCGCCCGAAATGATCATCTTCGGCTTGCATTCCATGGCGATGCGTTCCATCTCGTCGTAGTCAATACGACCGGTGGCTTCGTCAACGCCGTAGGGCACAATGTTATACTGCAAACCCGAGAAGTTGACGGGCGAGCCATGGGTAAGATGGCCGCCATGAGCGAGGTTCATACCCATAACGGTATCGCCCGGCTTGCACAGGGCAACGTAGACGGCATGGTTAGCCTGCGCGCCCGAATGGGGCTGCACGTTGGCATGCTCAGCGCCGAAGAGTTCACAAGCGCGCTCACGCGCGATATTTTCACATACGTCCACGCATTGGCAACCGCCGTAGTAACGATGGGCGGGATAACCTTCGGCATATTTATTGGTCAGCGGCGAACCCATAGCCGCCATAACCGCAGGGGAAACGAAGTTTTCCGAAGCGATAAGCTCCAGATTTCTGCGCTCACGGAAAAGCTCCTTTTCAACGGCAGCGCCAACCTCGGGGTCTGAATTTTTGATAAAATCCGTTACACTTTGAACATTAAACATTTTCTTTCCTCCAGGTAATATTAAATAGCTTTGGGAAGATCCCATTTAAATACCGATGCTAATAATCTGAGTATGAATATAAGAAGAATACCTGCAACGACAGATATTATTTCTCCCTGCTCCAGAGTGATTCTGAGAATATAGTAAAGGCTTCC
>CALBKB010000019.1 GCA_937892635.1 uncultured Clostridia bacterium | reverse complement strand
GGCATCTGACCGCATCCCTCGGCGTGCTTTGGAACGATCCCATGCTCAGCGCAGCCACGGGACTCGATCCGCAGAGCTACCGTCCCGACGGCGTGATCCTGTCCTATCCCGTCATCACCTCGGGCGAAAAGCGGCACGACGGCTCCTTCCGTAATCTGCTGGGCGACCTGTATGAGGATGAGGTGGCTCGTGAGCAGGTGAGCCTGGAAAAACAGGTCACCGAAGACGCCGCCCCCGCCTTTATCTGGCATACCTATACCGATCAACTCGTACCGGTCGAAAATTCATTGTTGCTGGCAAGTGCCTACACCGAGAAAAAACGTCCGATGGAACTGCATATATTCCCCGCAGGGCATCATGGTCTGGCTACCGCCGATGCCGAAACGCAGATCAACGATGCGGTATATAAAGAAGTGGCCGACTGGCTGCCAATGGCCATTCGCTGGATCGGACAACAAAAATAAGGAGTTCATCATGGGAAGAAAAGACGGAAAACGCTGCAAAAATATTGATAATATGTATACCCTCATCTCGTACATCATGGTCAAGCGCTCGGATGCCTGCAACTCGGTCACCGTGCGTATCCCCTTTAAGCCGATGCACGAGTATATCCTCAACGCCCGCAAAGAGGGCCGCAACATCAGCCATATGGCCATGGTCATTGCCGCCTGGGTACGCGTCGTCGCCGAATTTCCGGCGATGAACCGCTTTGTCGTGAATAAAAAGGTCTATTCCCATAACGATTTCGTGGTCGGCATGGTCGTCCAGCGCCCCGACGGCGCCGAGGGCACCATGAGCAAGATGAGTTTTGAACTGACCGATACCATTGACCAAGTCAATGATAAGATCAATGCCTTTGTCGATAAAAATCGTGAGGAAAACAGCAACGAAACCGATGCGCTGATGAGTACGCTGCTCAAGATCCCCGGCCTGTGCAATGTGGCGGTGGGTCTGCTTAAATGGTTGGACAAGCGCGGCTGGTTGCCCCGTGCCATCATCAACGCCTCGCCCTTCCACGCCAGCATGGTCATTTCCAATTTGGCTTCCATCCGCACCCCCCATATTTTCCACCATATTTATGATTTCGGCACCATCAGCCAGATCGTTACCATGGGCACCATGGAAGACGTGGCTAAAAAACGCGGCAACGAGATCGTGCTCGAACGCTATCTGCCTCTGGGTATCGTCTGCGACGAACGCGTCGCCAGCGGCTATGGCTACGCCAAGGCCTTCCATCGTCTGAAAGAATATTTGGCCCATCCCGAATTGTTGGAAGTGCCGCCCGCCAAAGTGGTGACCGACTGATGAGTAAACGAGAACAAGCCGAAGCCTTGTTTGTGGAGGGTTATAACTGTGCGCAGGCCGTGCTTTGCGCCTTTGAAGAGGAAACGGGGCTGGATCATAAGACGGCCATGATGCTCTCCTCGTCGTTCGGCGGCGGCATGGGTCGTATGCGCGAGGTGTGCGGTGCCGTGTCGGGTATGTTTATGGTGGCCGGTCTGCTCTACGGCTATCACGAGCATAGCCCTGCGTCGGCCAAGGCGGAGCACTACGCTTTGATTCGTGATCTGGCCGAACAGTTTAAGGCGCAGACAGGCTCGATTCTCTGCCGCGATCTGCTGGATAAAACGTCAGGTATCGGCGGCGATCCGTCGCCCCGTACCCCCGAATATTATAAGACTCGTCCCTGCGCCCGTATGGTCGGCATTGCTGCCGAGATCACGGAAAAATTAACCAATCGCTGATTAAAACCGTTCACCCCTGCCGATACTTTCGGTGAAAGAGGTGAACGGTTTTGTTTCAAAAAATTATAACAGCCCTGTTTTTAGGATTAGTCATTACCACCCTATTTACCACCTACCAATCGGCGCAAGCCGCCGAGGAGCTGGGCGGTGGGGTGTTGCGCCTGCATGTTTTGGCCAACTCGGACAGCGACGAGGATCAGGCGCTCAAACTCAAAGTGCGCGATGCCGTCATCGCCTATGCTCGGGAGCTGTTCTCGGAGATCGAGAGTAAGGAGCAGGCTATGGCGCAGGCGAGCGCATGCGTGACGCCCAGGCCTTTGAGATGTTCTGGCATGCGGAGGGCATCAAGTGCGCCTTCGAGGGCGACGTCTTCCTCGACGGGCGACGCTTTCTGGTTGATGCGGACAGC
>CALBKB010000018.1 GCA_937892635.1 uncultured Clostridia bacterium | reverse complement strand
GTGTGCGGCGGCTGGCTGCGGCGCACACGGTGGAGGATGCTCTGGATTTGTTGCAGTTGTGGGCGGCGATGGGGCGAGATACCCAAGCGGCGCAACGGCAGTTGCAAGAGTGTGTGGCGCAGGGGGATTGTCTGAGTATAAAGCAGTTGGCCGTGCGCGGTGAGGATTTGGATCTGCCGCCGACGCAGATCGGCGAGGGGTTACGATTGCTGTTGGAAGCGGTGGTAAGTCAGCGGGTTATCAATCAACGAGAGGCATTGCTTTTTTATCTGAAGCATGATATAATAAGGAAAAATAAGGAGAAAGGAACGGATTGACATGGACAAGAAAAAGATGATACTGTTTGGCTGTTTTGGAGTCAGTTTATTGTTCTTTATTTTGGGTTGGGTGTTGCCCGGTGTGTCGCGCTGGATGTACTTGCCGGGGCTGATCGGCTACGGCGGCTGCGCGGGTATGCTTGGTTGGATGGAATGGAATAAGGAGCATCGGATCATGGGTGGTGTTTGGGGTGTTATTGCCTTAATGGCCGTTTGTCTGGGCATCGTTCAGGCGGTGGTCAAGACGCTGGTGTTCCGTTTTAATCCGTTGTTCTTTATCTTGATTTTAGTATTGTCGATGATACTTGGCTGGGAAGAAAAACCGAAAGATACGCCCAAAGAATAAAAGAAGAAGGTTCACGAAAGTGAACCTTCTTTTTTATCTAGGGTCATAACCAAAATGGGGATGAGAATCAACTGCACGAGAATGCCGGGCAGGGCGTTGAGAACGGCGCCGGCAAAGAAGGCGGCTAGGGTAAACTGTCCGCCGGTGGCGCCCAGACACAAATACATGGCGCCGCCCCAGACCAGGCGCCCGACAATCATGGCGCTGATCAGCGAAAGGTATGTAAAGGGTTTTTTGCGGGGCAAAAGCTTATGCATCAGCCCCGACACGGCGCCGTAGGCGGCCAGTTCCAGAGCCATGCATATGGCGGTGGGGAAGAGGGGCGGCATGCCCAGCGTGAGCGAACGCAGCAGCGGGGCGACGAAGCCGACGACCAGACCCCAAGGCCAGCCGCAGAAGAAGCCGCACAGCAGAACAGGGATGTGCATCGGGCAGAGTTTGGAGCCGATTTCGGGGATTTGACCCGTTAAAAAGGGCATGACGAAGGCCAGCGCCAAGAAGAGGGCGGCCAGTACCAGCTTTCTGATTTTTTGTTTCATGATTTTTCTCTCCTTTTGCAAAAAAAGTGTCACAATCTCGGTTGGGAGATCATGACACTTTCCTAGTATCGTTATCATATGGGGGATGCTGCAACAAACTTCTGTTTGGATGCCATCCTTCATGGATAGCAACTAAAATATAGCATGGATGGGGTGGCTTGTCAAGCCGTTTTCTTACAATTTTTCGGCGACGGTGTAGATAAAGCGTTCGGTTTTTTTCCAGCCCATGCAAGGGTCGGTGATCGACTGGCCGTAGGTGGTGCCGTCGGGTTTTTGACAGCCGTCGACCAGATAGCTTTCGACCATGAAGCCTTTGACCATCTTGCCGATATCGGCGTTATGGCGGCGGTTGTAGAGCACCTCTTCGGCGATGCGCTGCTGCTGATCGTATTGCTTGCCAGAGTTGGCGTGGTTAGTGTCAATGAGAACGGCGGGATTTTTCAGACCGCTGCAGGCGTACATCTCATAGGTACGAATGAGGTCCTCGTAATGGTAGTTGGGCTGGTTTTGACCGCGTTTATTGATAAAGCCGCGCAGAATGGCGTGGGCATAGGGATTGCCGGTGCTTTCGACCTCCCAGCCGCGGTAGATGAAGGTGTGGGGGGCTTGGGCGGCGTTGATGGAGTTGACCATGATCGAGAGATCGCCGCCGGTGGGGTTCTTCATGCCCACGGGGATATTGATACCCGAGGCGGTCAAACGGTGGTGCTGGTCCTCGCCCGAGCGCGCGCCGACGGCGACATAGCCCAGCAGGTCGGAGAGGTAGCGATGGTTTTCGGGGTAGAGCATTTCATCGGCACAGGCAAAGCCGGTTTCACTCAGCGCCCGCATATGGAATTGGCGCACGGCGAGAATGCCTTTGAAAAGGTCGGGGCTGCCCGAAGGATCGGGCTGATGGAGCAGACCCATATAGCCTTCGCCGTTGGAGCGGGGTTTACCGGTGTAGATGCGGGGGACGATGACGATTTTATCTTTGACCTTCTCCTGCACCTCGCGCAGGCGGGAGATATAGTCCATAACCGAATCCTCGCGGTCGGCCGAGCAGGGGCCGATGACCAGCAGAAATTTATCCGAGGTCGAGTCGATGACCGAGCGGATGAGGGCATCACGTTCGGCTTTGATTTTGGCCATGGCGTCGGTGAGGGGAAACTGGGTTTTGACTTCCAGAGGAATGGGAAGCTTGCGCTTAAAATTCATATTCATGGGCGGGGTCTCCTTTTACTTCTTGTCAAACAGGGCGCGGCGGGTGGTGGACAGGCGCATCATGGCACGGATGCTTTCGCGATCATCCTCTTGCAGGGCAGTGCGCAGACGGGAAAATTCGTCGAGAAATTTATCCATTTGGGCCAGTAACGGCTCTTTATTCATCAAAAACAGTTCGCTCCACATCTCGTCGTTGATGCGAGCGATGCGGGTCAGATCGCGGAAGGAATCGCCGGTGTAGTCCTGCAATTTTTCCTTGTCGTCGTAGCAGGTCATGAGCGAAACGGCAATGCAGTGGGTCAACTGCGAGACAAAGCCGATCATTTCATCGTGCTTTTCGGGGGAGAGGGTGCAGACCTTGCCAAAGCCGAGCAGCTTTCCGATCTCCAGGCAATCCCGGATAGCGGCCGGCGTGTTTTTGGCGGTGGGGGTGACGATATAATTGGCACCGTGGAAGATGCGCTCGTCGCTGTTTTGCACGCCGTAGACCTCTTTGCCTGCCATGGGGTGGGCGGCGATGAACTCAACGTCCTCGCGCAGGAGATTTTGAATCTCGTAGACCACCGAGGTTTTGACACCCGTGACGTCGGTGAGCAGGGCACCTGGCTTAAAATGGGACTGATTATTCTTGATCCAATCAAGGAAGACGGTGGGATAGAGGGAAAAGATGATCAGCTCAGCCTCGCCGATCAAGGCGGGGTCGGGCGTGGTGGCACCCTTGGCGATGATGCCTTCTTGCAGGGCATAGTCGATAGAGTCGCGGGAGCGAGTGATGGCAGACACTTCAAAGCCGAGCTTGGTAAAGGCGCGGGCGTAGCTGCCGCCGATCAGGCCCAGACCGACGATGAGAATTTTTTTGTTGGTATTAAGCATCATGGCGGGTTACCTCAAATCCGAGTTGTTCTAAGCGGTCGAAAAAGTCGGGCATGCTTTTGGCGGCGGCTTGGGCGCCGTCGATCACGCCGCCCAGACGGGTGGCCAGCACCGCCAAGGACATGACGATGCGGTGGTCATTGTGCCCATGGAGCACACGGTCGGGGGCGTGGAACGCTTTTGCGGCGATGTCCACGGTGTTCTCCCCTACCGTCACCTCTGTGCCGAAAGCGGAAAGCTCCTCCGCCATGACGGCTATATCCACCATAAGTATCTACGATAATTTTTCTTCCAGTTAAACCTACATCTC
>CALBKB010000017.1 GCA_937892635.1 uncultured Clostridia bacterium | reverse complement strand
GCATGCCGTTGCGCGGCGTTTGGAGAAAATGTTTGCGGCCGGCAAAGTTGCGCATGCCATGATGATCGTTTCTGATCGCGCGGTTGATGTGGCCAAGGAGATTGCCGCGTCTATCGTTTGTGATCAACATACTTTTCCGTCATGCGGCGATTGCCCGCACTGTCGTAAGAATATAAAGGGAATACACCCCGACGTGATCCATATTGTCGGCAAGACCAGTATTCAGGTGGATCAGATTCGTGAGATGCGTCTGGATGCTTTGGTACTCCCGAATGATTGCGACCGAAAAGTTTATATTGTTGAACAGGCACAAATCATGACCGAAGCGGCACAGAATGCCTTTTTGAAGATATTGGAGCAACCGCCCGCGGGTGTTTTCTTTCTGTTGGCCGTATCGAATCGGCGAGGCATTATTGATACGATCCGTTCACGAGTTGTAGAGATCACCATGCAGGAAGATCGTAAAGCTGCGGCGATCGGCTCTGTGGCGCGAGAGTTGCTTGAGGCTTGCTTGAACAAGGATGAAATGCAGGTCTCGCTGTTGATTGAGAAGGGGTTTGACGGTGAACGCGGGAAAGCGATGGCGTTTATGGCTGAATTTATTGCCTTGACCAATCAAACGGCAATCGGCGGCGGATCGGTAGGGATGCAGGCGCTTGCTTTATATGAAGCGGCGTGCTCAACCTTGTCCCGCTTGGAAAATGCGGGCAACGTGGGGCTGTGCGCGGCATATTTTTCTATAACATGTTTGGAGGCGGTTTCTTGACCGAAGTAGTTGGAATTAAATTCAAAAAGGTGGGAAAGACCTATTATTTCTCGCCCGATAATTTGGATATTAAGATGGGCGATCAGGTGATCGTAAAAACGGCCCGTGGCCTGGAAATGGGCGAAGTGGTTATGGAGTCCAAGATGGTGGAAGACAGCTCGGTTGTTGCACCGCTGAAAAAGGTTTTGCGCCTAGCTACCGATAAGGATAAGGAAACGGCCGAAAAGAATCGCATCAAAGAAAAAGAAACGATGGATATTTGCGAAGCTGTCATTGCTGAGCATGGGCTGGAAATGAAGCTGGTCGATGTCGAATATACCTTTGACGGCAATAAGTTGCTTTTCTATTTCACGGCCGATGGTCGCGTCGATTTTCGCGAATTAGTCAAGGATTTGGCGGCTCGGTTTAAAACTCGCATTGAGTTGCGTCAGATCGGTGTGCGTGATGAAGCTAAGATGCAGGGCGGTTTGGGTATTTGCGGCAAGGAGTTTTGCTGCACCCAATTTTTGGATGAGTTTGTACCGGTTTCCATTAAAATGGCCAAAGAGCAGGGCTTGTCACTCAATCCGGCCAAGATTTCGGGAACATGCGGTCGCTTGATGTGCTGCTTAAAATATGAGCAGGACGCTTATGAGGATTTGACCCGTTCGACGCCCGGTGTGGGTGCCTATGTGGAAACGCCCGATTATAAGGGGCATGTTGTTGACGTGAATTTATTACGCGGCATGCTTAAGGTGCGGCGGGCCGATGACCCTGACGGGCAAACGCGAGCTTATCATAAGGATCAAGTCAAAGTGCTTCAAGCATCGGCCAATGGACATAAAGAGAAGAAAAAAGAATCGAATTCTGTCGATAAGTAAATTTGTTCTATTGATTTTTTCTATAATGTATGGTATACTGATAAAAAACATAAGGAGGATATCACAATGGCCTATAAGATCAATGACGATTGCATCAGCTGTGGCGCTTGTGTTGATGCTTGCCCTACCGAAGCAATCAGCGAAGGTGACGGCAAATATGTAATCGATGCCGATAAGTGCATGGATTGCGGTGCTTGCGCCGGTACTTGCCCTGTGGGAGCTCCTCAGGCTGAGTAAGATTGGTACATGATGATAAGGGGATTTTCTGCATAGAAGATCCCCTTGTCTTTTTATTGAGGATAATATGATGATCCATAACCGAGAAGAACTCTGTCAACTGGGCAACGGTTTTTCCATTATACAATCCAATGACTATTTTCGGTTTACCACCGATTCCATTTTGCTTGCTGATTTTTGCCGTGCCAAACAAGGTGATGTTTGTGCTGACTTGGGTGCAGGACAGGGGATATTATCGGTATTGTTGTTTGCGAAATATCAGGTTTCTCGTGTCGATGCGGTTGAAATTCAACCGCAACTGTGTGAACTTGTGCAACGCAATGCGCAACTCAATCGGCTGGATGCGTTATATGTGCATCAAACTGACCTGCGCGAGCACCGATTATGCAAGGGTGTTTATGATGTGGTGATCTCCAATCCGCCCTATACGCCTGCCGGTACCGGCAAGAAAAGTGAACAAGCAAGCGTGAGCACGGCACGCCATGAAGGGGCGTGCACGCTTTCCGATGTGATAAAAACAGGTATGGAACTGCTTCGCTATGGCGGATGCCTATATTTGTGTTTACGTCCCAATCGGTTGTGCGATGCGGTGGCCTATGCTCGCAACTACGGCGGTGAGGTTAAACAGGTGCGGTTTGTTCATCCGTATGTTGATGCTAAGCCTACGTTGATGCTTTTGCAGATTCGTCGCGGCGGCAAGCCCAATTTGGATGTGTTGCCTGCGCTGGTTATGTATCAAAGTCCCGGCGTGGAAAGCCACGAGTTGCGAACTATCTATCAAGGAGTATGATATGAGCGGTAAATTATATATTGTGGGCACCCCCATTGGCAATCTCGGC
The DNA here is from genome assembly GCA_937892635.1 of uncultured Clostridia bacterium. Taxonomy (GTDB): domain Bacteria; phylum Bacillota; class Clostridia; order Oscillospirales; family UMGS1783; genus CAKSHC01. Next base: position 4,630 of record CALBKB010000017.1, on the reverse strand, counting down.
GATCTTTCGAGCCGTATTAGCCGGGTGCTGGGCGAGGTGGATTTTATTGCGGCGGAAGACACGAGAAATTCTCGCAAGCTCTTATCTCATCTTGGTATTCATAAGGAACTGATCAGTTATTTTGAGCATAATAAAGTGTCCCGCGGCCAATACCTTATTGATCGGATACGCGGAGGAGAAACTTGCGCCCTTGTTACCGATGCCGGTATGCCTGCCATTTCCGATCCGGGTGAGGACATTGTGCGCATGTGCCACGAGCAGGGCGTGGAAACAGTTGTCGTTCCCGGTCCGTGTGCTGCCGTTTGCGCCTTGGCTTTGTCGGGCTTGCCCAGCGGCCGATTTGCTTTTGAAGGCTTTTTGCCGTCTGTGGCCGGTGAGCGTCGCGCGCGGTTATCGGCGTTACGCGATGAGGAACGAACCATGATCTTTTATGAGGCACCGCACCGGTTGGTACAGACTTTGACGGACCTATTGGAGTTGTGGGGCGATCGTCGCCTTTCGATCGTAAAAGAATTGACGAAAATTCATGAGCGCGTTTGGTACACCACGCTCTCGCAAGCCATCACGCAATTAAACGAGTCGGATGTCAAGGGCGAGTTTGTTTTGGTGGTGGAAGGTGCGACCGGTGAGGTGCGGCAGATTGACGATGAGCAAATCATAGATATGTTGGCAAAAAAGATCGGTGAAGGGATGCGAAAATCGGATGCGGTCAAGCAAATTGCCGTAGAATTTGACCTGCCGAAAAACCGTGTATATAAGCTTTCTAACGAGCTGATGTAAAAATTTTATCATCAACCGATTAAGGTCGATAAAAATGCTTGAAAAATCATGAGAAATAGGATATAATAAGGTAACATGAGAATTATTAACTCGTAGTTTTTCACATGAAATGTCAATACTAGTTACGCGAACGAGAAACGGTATTTCATGACGGAGGAAACAAACTTGGATAGATTTATTATCAAAGGCGGAACACCGCTTGCCGGAGAGGTTGTAATCAGTGGCGCGAAAAATGCCGCTGTTGCTATTATTCCTGCCGCTATTTTGGTGGACGGTGTGTGTCGCATTGAGAATATTCCTAAAATTAATGACGTATATCTGATCATTGATATTATGCGCAAAATGGGCGCAAAGATCGAGTTTGTCGACGATACCACCATTGAGGTCGACTGTACGGGTATGGCCATCACCCAAACCCCCAGTCACCTCGCACGAAAGATGCGTGCTTCCTATTATTTGCTTGGTGCCTTGTTGGGCCGTTTTCGTCGCGCCGAGGTGGATCTGCCGGGCGGCTGCAATTTCGGCGGTGTCAGACCGGTTGATCTGAGTGTCAAAGGTTTTCGTGCGCTGGGTGCAGAAGTCGGAATGGTTATGGCCAAGGCCGATCGTCTGGTCGGAACCGAGATCTATTTGGATCAGGTTTCGGTTGGCGCCACTATCAATATTATGTTGGCGGCGGCGAAGGCCGAAGGCATGACGGTGATTGAAAATGCAGCCAAAGAACCGCATATCGTTGATTTGGCTAACTTCCTCAATTCGATGGGTGCGGTTGTAAAGGGCGCCGGTACGGATACCATTAAGATCCGTGGCGTGTCGCATATGCGCGGCGGTGTCTATACCATCATTCCCGATCAGATTGAAGCCGGTACTTATATGGTGGCTGCCGCCATGTCGGGCGGTGATGTATTGGTGAAAAATATAATCCCCAAGCATATGGATTCAATAAGCGCAAAATTAATCGAAACCGGCCCTAAGGTCTTAGAGTTTGACGACAGTATCCGCGTTATAGGAAACGGCACTATAAAGCCCGTAAACATAAAAACGCTTCCCTACCCCGGATTTCCTACAGATATGCAGCCTCAGATTACAGCGCTTCTTTCAATAGCGGATGGGACAAGCATTGTTACCGAAAATGTGTTTGAAAGCCGTTATAAATACACCGATGAACTCAAACGTATGGGGGCGGATATCAGCATTGACGGTAAAGTAGCTATCATCACGGGTGTTGAAAAGTTAACGGGAGCCGTGGTAAAGGCGACCGATTTGCGTGCCGGCGCGGCCCTGATCATTGCCGGTATTTCGGCTTGCGGCACCACAACAATCGAAGAGATTATACACATTGAACGTGGCTATGAGGATATTGTGGGCAAACTCACGGCTCTGGGAGCCAACATCAGTCGCGTCAGTGATACCGAAGATAACGGAGAAACGCTTGTTAATGCCGGTTGAATAAAGTAGCCCTGAAGGCGTTTTGCCTTTGGGGCTTTTTTGGAGTAATACCATGAAGTTGATGACCATACGCAGTGGTAGTAATGCCAACTGCATCTACATAAATAATGGAAATTATGGGATATTGGTGGATGTCGGCGTGGGGATACGTACCTTGCAAACGGCGCTGCAACAGGCTGATTGTGACGGTAATCGCATAGCTGCTATTTTTATTACCCATGAGCATATTGATCATATCCGCGGTCTGTCTTCCATCACCAAGAAACATCGCATTCCCATTTTTGCCAATGAGGCAACGGGGCGTGCCATTAGCGCGCGGTTTGAGGATATGGATAAAGATCTGTTGGTGACGATGCCGACCGGATATCATGCCATATGCTCCGATCTTAAGGTAACGTCCTACAAGACGTCGCACGATTCGGTTGAAAGCGTGGGATATACCATTACCGATGGGCGCAAGCGCATTTCTATTGCTACCGACCTTGGCATGGTTACTCAGACGGTGCTTGAACACATTCGTTGCAGTGATGCTGTGGTGCTGGAATCCAATTACGATGAAAATATGCTAAGAAACGGCGAATACCCACCTGCACTAAAGCAGCGAATTTTATCGATACACGGACATTTGTCCAATGCCGATTGTGCGGTAACGGCAGCTGCTTTGGCGGAGGGTGGTACCAAGCGTTTGATCCTCGGGCATTTAAGTCAGAATAATAATTTGCCAAGATTGGCATATAATACGACGTTAGCCGCGTTAGGAAACAGTAAGATTCGTGTCAACCGTGATGTCATGCTTTCTGTGGCTTCGCGCGATATGTGTTCAGAACTTATGGAGGTATAGAAATGGAGTATCTGAAAAAGTATCAGAAATGGCTCGATAGTCCGTCGGTCAACGCTGAGTTAAAAAGAGAACTCAAAGCGATGGAGGGCGATGATGCAACCATCCGCCTTCGCTTTTCCGCCGATTTAGAGTTTGGAACGGCAGGCCTGCGCGGTGTATTGGGTGTAGGAAGCGGTTGCTTAAATCTGGTCACAGTTGGCTGGATATCGGCCGGTTTGGCTCAGGTTGTCATTGAGCAGGGGAAGGCCGAGCAGGGTATCGTTGTCGGTTGCGACAGTCGTTGCATGAGCAAGGAGTTTGCCGCCTATGCCGCCGGTATTTTTGCCGCTTACGGCGTTAAAGTGTATCTCTTTGACGATATTCGGCCCACCGCAGAGGTTTCTTTTGCCGTGATGAAATTCGGCGCGGCAGCCGGCGTGAATATCACAGCCAGCCATAACCCCAAGGAATATAACGGATATAAGGTATATGGTGCGGACGGTGCTCAATTGGCGCCTGAAATGGCTAATGCTGTGGTGGTCAAGGCAGGCAAGGATATGCTTGTCCCGGTTAAAACCATGGCGTTGGATCAAGCTATTGCCCAAGGCAAGATTATCATGATCGGAGAGGAGATCGATTGCGAATATCTGGCCAAAATCTCTGAAAGTGCAGTCGAGACGCTCGCATCCGATTCGGATTTTAAAATTATATATACGCCTATTCATGGAAGCGGTTATCGTCTGGTGCCGCGCTTGCTGCGTGAACGTGGGCGTAATTTCTCGGTTTGTCAGGCACAGATGCAGCCTGATGGCAATTTCCCCACGGCAGATCCGCCTAACCCCGAGAGAATAGAGGCTTTTTCCTTGGCCATGGAACAGGCTAAAGAAGAAGGTGCACAGCTGATTTTGGGTACCGACCCCGATGCCGACCGATTGGGGGCATTGGTGCTGCATGACGGTCAGTTCGTGATGTTGACCGGTAACCAGATCGGTGTGCTCTTGTGCGATTATATCTTATCGGCCCGAAAAGAAAACGGTTCTCTTCCTGCCGATGGCTTTGTCGTTAAGAGTATTGTATCTACCAATATGGTTTCCCCCATTTGTAGGGAATATGGCATTGAGTTGCTTGATGTTTTAACCGGATTTAAGTATATCGGCCAGCAGATTGATCGTTTGGAGGATAAGGGCGGTCGGAAATTCCTGTTTGGTTTTGAGGAGAGCTATGGCTATCTCGGTGCCAGCTATGCCCGTGATAAGGATGCCGTCTATGCTTCGATGATGGTGTCGGATATGGCGTTGCATTATCATAAGCAGGGCATGGATCTGATTGATGTGTTGGAGCGTTTGTATCAGAAACATGGCTATTACGGTGAGAAGACCATCGGTTTGTCGCTTGATCCGCTGTGTGGCAAGGAAAATCTATCTAAACGCATGAAAGACTTGGTCAGTCAGCCGCCCAAAACGATGGGCGGGCTTGCTGTTGAGCAGGTATTGGACTTCAATCAGGGCGTGGGTGATTTGCCTAAGGCTGACATCTTGGCCTTTGATCTGGCCGGGGGCACGCGTGTCTATATTCGTCCTT
>CALBKB010000016.1 GCA_937892635.1 uncultured Clostridia bacterium | reverse complement strand
GCATCCATACTGCGATATAGATCGCCTCCGGGGATGAGGGGGACTAACATAGGCACCAAAAGAAGCAGTACCGGCGTATGGATCACGCGGGCCAAAATTTCACTGGATAGGGCAGCGGTCATTGTTGCAAAAAGCATACTTAGGAACGCATTGCAACCATTATGGCTGCACAGCAAATATACCGCCCAATCCAATGCACCACCCAGGAAGAACAAAACCAGACGTTTACCCCGCACATTAAAAAGTACCGCAAAACCAACAGAGCCGATAGCGCCCATTAGGGTTTGAATGATATAGTCCATCATAGGATACCTCCAATCCCCACCAGAACGGCGGCGAAACCGATGGCAATCGCGATGGCTTTCAGAACGGCCTCGCTTAGACCAACAAGACCGGCGATGGTATCACCGTTGATAATATCCCGCAGGGAAGTGGTGAATGATACACCTGGTATCAACAGCATGATATTGCCAATGGTGATTTTTTCCGGGGTGTTTCCGATGCCTACACCCACCATCATCACCACCACAAGGGCGGTAAATGCGCTGACAAGTAAACTCTGCAGGATGCCGTTCATCCGCAGATTCTGGACAAAATACTGGATGCCAAACACCAAAATGCCCGATAGGGCAGCGGCAAAACCGTCCCAGGCAGTGCCGCCAAAGAAGATGGAAAATGCTGCAGAGATCAGCGCATAACACAGACATTGTACTGCCATAGGATAAGTTCTGGTCTGGTTGATCTGCGCGATCTGCTCCCGGAAATCCTCCAAAGAAACCGGGGTATGGCAAACCTGCCGGGACAGGGCATTGACCCGAGCGATCTTCTCCATATTGGTGCCACGGGTGGGGATTCTCCGCGTCTGGGTGATGATCCGGTCGTCAGGACATTGTACTGTCAAAACGATGCTGGAGGTGATGCTGAATACATTGATATGGCGAAAACCATAAGCGGTACACAGCCGGGACAGGGTGTCCTCAACCCGGACGATCTCAGCGCCGCTGGACAGGAGCATTTCGCCCATATCCAAAATGCAGGTGAGCAGAGCATCCGGTGATTCTGCAACGGTCTGGGTGGCAGGCATAAAACCGCCTCCTTATTGAAATGGTTAAATCTAGTGTAGCACGGGTGGAATCAATCTGCAAGTATAAAAGCGCATATAGAAACTATATAACAAATGTAAAAAATGTTGATAAAATAAGGGGAACCAGCCTTGACTTTAGTACGGTGATGTGATAGCATAGTAACACGATGAAATCAAGGAGGGGTTTTCTATGCCTAATTACCGTTCAGAATCCATCGATCGACTGTTTCGTGCCTTTATGACACTGGACAATCTGGAGGATTGTTACGCTTTTTTTGATGATATTTGTACCATCAGCGAGCTGCAGGATATGGCGCAGCGCCTGGATACGGCCGTGATGCTGGATGAGGGTATGAACTATCAAACCATCAGCCAGCAGGTAGGCGTCAGCACCGCTACCATCAGCCGCGTAAGCAAGTGTCTCAATTACGGCAGCGGCGGCTATCGTGACGCCTTGGATAAACTTTATCGTTCGCAGGAGAAGAAATGAACATCAACGATTCGATTGTAACCAACGAGGAAAAGATCATTTTCACCTTACGCGGGTTGTATGATCGTTTTGGCTATTGTTTGTACAAAATGAGCAAGTTTGAGCCTTACGATCTGTATGTGCGCAATAAGGATTTTCTCATATCCGATCACGTCATCACCTTTACCGATGTCAACGGCAAATTGATGGCGCTTAAGCCCGACGTCACCCTGTCCATCATTAAAAACAGTAAGGACGAGGTTGGTCAGGTTCAAAAGCTTTATTATAATGAAAACGTCTATCGCGTCGCAGGCGCGGGTCGTAATTACCGTGAGATTATGCAGGTGGGCCTGGAGTGCATCGGTGATATTGATAATACCTGCGTCAATGAGGTCGTTTCCTTGGCCTTGCAGAGCCTGTGCGCCATTTCGCCCCGTTGTTTGCTCGATCTGTCCCATCCCGGCATTGTCAGCGCCGTGCTGGCCGATCAGCCCGATGAGGTGCGTGGCGCCTTGATCAAATGCATGGGCGAGAAAAATGGGCATGAGCTGGCACAGATCTGCCGCCAAAACGGCATCAATGCCGATCTGCTCGAAGCGCTTCTTAATTGTTACGGTCAGCCGCAAGAGGTTTTGGCGCGATTGCGTCGCTTGCCTTTGCCGCCTGCCGCTGTAGCGGCCGTGGAGGAATTGGCCGATGCCGTAGCGGCCGTGGGCGAGGATACCCGTCTGCGTATCGACCTGTCGATGGTCAGTAACACGAAGTATTATAACGGCATTACCTTTAAAGGTTTTATCGACGGCGTGCCCGAAAGTGTCCTCTCGGGCGGTCGGTATGATAAGCTGTTGCGTCGCATGAAACGTCAAAGCGGCGCCATTGGCTTTGCCGTCTATCTCGACGCGCTGGAGCGCTTTGCCATTGAGGAGGTGGAGGCGTGAGTCGTATGCTCAACATTGCCCTTCCTAAGGGACGGCTGGGTGAAAAGGTCTATGCCATGTTTGAAAAGGCTGGCTTTGAATGTCCTTCCATCAAGGAAAACAGCCGTAAACTTATTTTTGAAAATGAAGAGCGTCAGGTGCGCTATTTCTGGGTTAAGCCGTCAGATGTTGCCGTCTATGTCGAGCGCGGTGCGGCCGATATCGGCGTGGTGGGCAAGGATATCTTGCTCGAACAAGAGCCCGACGTCTATGAACTGTTGGATCTGGATATCGGCAAATGCCGCATGGCGGTAGCCGCTAAAAAGGATTTTGTCGACGATTCCCGTCACACCCTGCGTGTGGCCACTAAATTCACCAATATCGCGCAAAAGCACTATGCCGCGAAAGGGCGGGAGATCGATATTATCCACCTCAACGGTTCTATTGAGATTGCCCCCATTCTCGATCTGTCCGATGTCATTGTCGATATCGTCGAAACGGGCACCACACTCAAGGAAAACGATCTGGAAGTGGTCGAAACGGTCGTGCCCATCAGCGCTCGCCTGATTGCCAATAAGGCAGCCTTCCAATTCATGAATGATCCTATTGAAAAAATCGTGCAGGGGGTTGCACGGGGAGTACACCAATGATTAACATTTTGGAATATGGTCGTGTTTCCAACGATCAGATCTTCTCTCGCGTCGAACCGACGTTCGATGTATCGGGCATCGTCTCCGATATTATTGCCGCCGTCCGTGCCCGCGGCGACGAGGCCTTGTATGAGTATTGCGAAAAATTTGATAAGGCTAAACTGACGGCGTTACAGGTCAGCGCGGCTGAGATTGACGAAGCGGTGGCGCAGGTGTCGCCGCGGTTTTTGGAGGTTCTGGAGCGGGCGGCGGTTAATATCCGTGCCTTCCATGAAAAACAGGTGCGCGCCCCCTTTGAAATTCGTAAAGAAGACGGCGTGGTACTGGGTCAAAAGATTACGCCGGTCGACCGCGCGGGGCTGTATGTGCCCGGCGGTA
>CALBKB010000015.1 GCA_937892635.1 uncultured Clostridia bacterium | reverse complement strand
TCGTGCAAGCCAGGCGCGAAATGGATATTATCACCCCGGAAGAGCAGGAGCGTGCGAAAACCGAACGTCTGCGCCCGCTGTGGCAGGATTTAATGTTGTTGGTCCTTGGTGCTGCGCTCATTGCGTGGGGGGCTAATTTGCTGGTGAATAACGGCACCGTTCTCGCTCAGGCACTGGGTGTGCCCGAAACGGTGATTGCGCTCACCTTTGTGGCTCTGGGTACCTCGCTCCCCGAGTTGGTCACAGCCATCACCGCCTTGGTCAAAGGTCACGGTGCGCTGTCGCTGGGCAACGTGATCGGTGCTAACGTATTTAATCTGGTGTTGGTCAGCGGTTTATCCACCACCTTGTCGCCCTTTGCCGTGCCCGCCGAAAAGATGGTGGGCGGCTATAATGCATCGCTGATCATCGATCTGCCGCTTATGGCGCTGGTGATGCTGCTCCTGACCGTGCCTGCTCTTATCCGCGGAAAACTTTCGCGCTGGCAAGGCGTGTTGTTATTGACCGTCTATGTCGCTTTTTGCGCCGTTCAGTTTATCCTATAAAAAAAGAGTCACCGATCGGTGACTCTCTTTTTTTCTATTGCTTTTCGAATCAGGATGGCGCCGCCCAGGACGATGACAACCAACAGGAAGTATCCCACCAAGGCAACGACCGTCCATACCAGGCGGTGCGGCATCTGTGCCGCAAGGGCTTTAAAGGGCTCAAGCGTCGACCCGTCATGAATATACATGTATCACAAGCAAAGATCGTAAACGTCGCCTCCTTCTATCGGCATGATATACAAAACGTCAAACTTTGTCAATGCTTGTGGTTGGCTTGTTGTTGACGAATGAAAGGCCCGGTGCTATAATAACTATATTATGAGTGAGGTTTTGACATGGGTTTTGCAGAACTGTTTTTAATTGCGGTAGGTTTGAGTGCCGATGCCTTTGCCGTGGCCATCTGTAAGGGGCTGGGGGAGCGTCGGGTTAAGATCAGCAAGATGGCTGTCGTAGGCGCTTGGTTTGGCTTTTTTCAGGCCTTTATGCCGCTGTTCGGTTATCTTCTGGGCTCGGCTTTTCGCAGTCATATCACGGCTTTTGATCATTGGATCGCTTTCGGTCTTCTCGCCTTTATCGGCGGCAAAATGGTGTGGGACAGCTTCGGGCCGCCCGATGCACAGAGTAATTCCTTAAAACCGATGGATATGCTCATGGCCGCTGTTGCTACCAGTATCGACGCCTTAGCCGTCGGCGTCACCTTCTCGCTGTTATTGAATACAGCCCAAATGTTCGGCGCTATCGGTTTGATCGGCATTACCACCTTTGTCCTCTCGGCGCTCGGGGTTAAGGTCGGCTCGTTGTGCGGGCAGAAATTCTCCAACAAGGCGCAGCTGTTGGGTGGCATCCTCTTGGTCCTCATTGGATTAAAAATCTTATTGGAACATTTAGAAATTATTCAGATATAGAGGTCAAAAACATGGAACTTAAACATCGCAAGGTCGCCGTTATGGGAGACAGCATCACCGAAGGTGTCGGCACCAGTGGTCCCGATGCCCTCTATCACGCCATTTTAGCCAAAAAGCACGGTTGGGATCTGTACGTCGATGGGATCTCCGGTACCCGCATCACGCCTCAGCGCACGCCCAGTGCCACGCCGAGCTTTGATAAGGACTTTCTTTCCCGTATCAAGGATATCCCCACCGATGCCGAGATCGTCGTCTTCTTCGGCGGCACTAATGATTTCGGTCACGGCGACGCTCCCTTCGGTCAGTGGGGTGATACCACGCCCGAAACCTTCTGCGGCGCCTGCCGTTGTCTGATGCAGGGTCTTATTGAGCATAATCCCCATGCCGTTTATGTCATTATGACGCCGCTGCATCGCTGCACCGAGGAGATGTTCTTAACCGAACAGAAAGTGAAGGAAGGCAACGTCCTTTCCGATTATGTCGATATCATCCGCCGCACGGCCGAGTATATGGCGCTGCCGGTGCTGGATCTGTTCAAGATGTCGGGCTTGCAACCTCGTATTCCTGTCGTTCAGGAAACATACGTGCCCGATGGTCTGCATCCCAATGATGCCGGTCAGCAGGTGATTGCGGATCGCTTGGAAGGCTTTTTGCTGAGTCTGTAACAAATAAAAGGACGGAGCTATCAGCTCCGTCCTTTTATACAAGGTTCGATTTACTGGGGGATCACATTAACAGCGCGCAATTTGCTGGCGTTTTTGGGATCCTGCTCGGTTTCAAAGGAGACCTTCTGGCCCTCGTTGAGAGTCTTGAAGCCGTCTACCTGAATGGCCGAGAAATGAACAAAAACATCCTCGCCGCCCTCATCGTTGGCGATGAATCCATAACCCTTTTCTGCATTGAACCATTTAACTGTGCCGGTCATTTACCAGTACCTCCGGAAATATGTTGATGTTGTATTACGCCGGGAAAACAAAAAACTCACATCTAGGTAAGTCGAGCCTTTCGGACAGGGGGACTTACACTAATGTGAGCTGTGAGTGCCGTGTCGTGAATACACCAACATAATAGCACTTGATTCCCCAATTGTCAAGCAAATTTGGCATTTTTTTCATTCCTTCTCATAGATCAGTCCATGCATAAACCCATTCAATGCCACGCTGGATACGTCACCGCCGATGACTTGACCGTCGCATAAAATAAGGTTGGCAAAGACCTCATCCTGCGCATTGGGATAGTTGAGAATCCGATAGGTGTATCGCCGCGCCGTTTTGCCGCGCCAGCGAGTCAGGTCATAGCCCTGTTTTTTTTGTAGTTGATTATATTGCTCATACACGCTGTCAAATTGGTCGGGAATCACAATCTCCAAGATCTCGCTCGGCTCCTCGTCGACCTGCCAACCGAATCCTCCCAAAAAGGCGATGCGTCCGGCGTTATCCGTCACGGCCACCGTCGATATCGGAACACTCGGCCGATCCGTCAATAATCCCGCGCCGACCAAACCGATCCCCGCCGCCAATACCGCGGCCACTAAAAAAGCCACCGGTCGCCGCAGCCGAAAAGTCTTGATAAACAATTTCATCACCTCCCTTTCATAATATGTCACGGACAAACATACAATGCAACGGGTGATGAAAATGACGGATCTTTTTCTCTATATCGGACTGGTCATCGGCGGCATACTCCTTCTGTGCCTGCTGATTTGGCTGCTCGTAAAAAAACGACATGTCCTAGCCTCTGTCTTGGCCGGTCTCTTCGGGCTGGTTGGTGTCAATCTGCTGGGCATTGAACTGGGCTACACCGTTGTGTCGGTCGGTCTATGCGTAATTTTAGGCCTTCCCGGGCTTGCTCTGCTGCTCCTTCTTCGCTTGTTCTAAAAAAGAGAGCCATCGTAGGATGGCTCTCTTGCTTATTTGGATAACAATTCTTTGTCACTGGCAAACTTACTGCCGCTGTTTTTCTCAAACAAGGCCAGTAATTGATCAATGGTAAGTGCCTGTTTGGCTTCGCCTTCAATATCCACCACAATCCGCCCTTCATGCATCATGATCAGTCGATTGCCGTAGGCAATCGCATCGTGCATGTTGTGCGTGATCATTAAGGTGGTCAATCCGTTCTCGGTCACTAATTTATTGGTAATGCTCAGCACCTTGGCCGCTGTCTTGGGATCCAGTGCCGCCGTGTGCTCGTCAAGCAATAGTAACTTCGGGTTTTTCAACGTCGCCATCAATAGCGTGACCGCCTGACGCTGCCCGCCCGACAATAGCCCTACCTTGGTCGATAACCGATCCTCTAAGCCCAATTCCAGTTGGGCTAACAACGCCTTGTATTGTTCGCGGTTTTTGCGGGTGCAGCCCCACACCAACCGCCGCCGCGTACCGCGTCGATCGGCAATGGCCAAATTCTCGGCAATCTCCATGTCAGGCGCCGTGCCCTTCATGGGATCTTGGAACACGCGGCACAGCAGCGACGCTCGCTTGTAGGCCGGCAGGCCGGTAACGTCAACACCGTCGATCTCAATAGTGCCGTAGTCCGGCTTCCATACCCCCGAAATAGCGTTAAGTAGCGTGCTCTTTCCTGCACCGTTGCCACCGATTACCGTCACAAAGTCACCCTGGTTTAGGTGAAGATTGAGATTGGCCAACGCCCGCTTCTCATTGACGGTATTGGGGTTGAAGGTCTTGTATAAATGGGTGATCTTAAGCATGGCCTTCACCTCCGTTGTCCAAATCCTCAGGCGGCTTGACTTTGGTGAAATACTCTTTTTTCAGATAGGGAAGTGCCAGGAAAATGGTCACCACTACCGCTGAAAGCATTTTCAGCAGATCGGTGTCCAGCCCCAACCAAATAACAAAGGAATACACCAGGTAGTAGGCAATACTGCCGCCAACTACACCAATCAAGCTCACAACAAAGTTGGGCTTAATCTTCATGGAAATGGACAGCCCGATAATAATGGCCGCCAACCCGATAACAATGGCGCCGCGTCCCATGTTGATATCGGCAAACCCCTGATATTGCGCCAATAACGCACCCGCCAAGGCTACGATGCCGTTGGAGATGGCCAGCCCCAGCACCTTGTTGAATTTGACGTTTATGCCCTGCGCCTCGCTCATGTCGGCATTGTCACCCGTCGACTTGACCGAAAGCCCAATCTCGGTATAGAAGAAGAGAAAGAGTAACACAATGATACCGGCGCAAAAGAGCACGCCTACCAAACCGGCGCGCAAATTGTCGCCCGAAGAAAGGAGAACGCGGTAGTTGCGCGCGCTGATGGCCAAGGTCGACTTGCCTAAAATTTTCAGGTTAACCGACCATAAAATCAGTTGTGTGAGAATACCCGACAAAATAGCCGGAATCCCCATGACGGTATGGCAAACACCGGTAAAAACGCCGGCCAGTCCGCCTGCCACAAAAGCCAAAATCAAGCAGATCCACGGATTGATCCCACCCGCCAGCGCCACCGCGCAGACACAGGCACCCGTGCACAGCGAGCCGTCGACCGTCAGATCGGCAATATCTAAAATTTTATAGGATATGTATAGACCAATGGCCATAATACCCCAAATCAGTCCCTGCGCCACTGCGCCGGGTAATGCATTAAGAAATCCCATGCAGTTTCTCCGATTTAGCGGGCCACAAACCCGTTAGCGTCCAGAGCCGCCGTGTCAATTCCCAGTTCGGCGCAAATGTCGGCATTGTATTTCTTAACCGGTGCCGCATCATAGCGAATAGCCATTTGGGTAATGTCTGATTTGCCTAACAAAATCTCGGCAGCCATCTTACCCGTCTCGGCGCCGATGTTATAGTAGCTGATGGCTAAGGTCGCAAAGCAAATATCGCTCTCATATCCGGTGAAAACAGGCACCTTGGCGGCGCTGCACACGTTGCGTACGATCTCATCGTTGGAAGCAACGGTGTTATCGGTAGGAATATATAGCGCATCGCATTCACCGGCGGCCTTGGTGGTAATACCTTGCAACTCGGTCGATTCCGAGAATTTATATTCGTTGACCGTCATGCGTCTGTCTTCCAAATAGGCCTTGACGGCATCATACTGATATTTGGAGTTGGCTTCGGCTGAGCAATAAAGAATACCCACCGTTGCCCCCGCTTCGAGGTTAAGCACATCAATCATCATTTGCGCCTGTTCATTAAGAGGCGCCAGATCGGACGTGCCCGATACGTTGTTGCCAACCGTGCCGTTAAAGTTCTCAATCTCTAAGGCTACGCCGTATTCCGTGATCGAGGTACCCAGCACGGGAATGGTCTGGGTGGCGTTGTAGGCGGCTTGCAGAGCCGCGGTAGCGTTGCCCAGGATCAGGTCAACCTTATCCGCTACAAAGGAGTTGACAATGGTTACGCAGGTATTGGAATCGCCCTGCCCGTTTTGCTCTTTGAAGGTAACGGTGCGCCCTTCGTCGGACAATGCTTGGGTCAAAGCCTCCTTAAAACCAAGCGTCGCTTGATCCAGGGATTCATGGCTGACCAGCTGACAGATCCCCACCACGTAGTTCTCCTTGTCGGCATCAATCACGATTGAAGGTGCGGCCGTGCCGCTGCAACCGACGCAAGCGCCGATACTCAAGACCAGCACAAGGATGAGTGACAATACTTTTTTCATGTTTAGTTACCTCTCTTTGTTTAGAAATAAAAAAGCCCCGTATCCAAAGATACAGGGACAGTTATACACCGTGGTACCACTCTGCTTCGCTCCTATGGAGCCTCATCGGATGCTTGAAAACATCCTCGCCATATAACGGTCGCACCCGGTAGAGCCTACACAGCTATCGCCTTCAGCCCACAGCTTGCGCAAGGAATTCGCCAAACCCCACGTCATTGTCTTGCACCGTCCGACAACTCTCTGCCACGCGAAGGAAAGGGTACTGGTTTGCGCTCAAACGCTTTTTTTCTATTGTATAGAAAGTCGGTTCATTTGTCAAGTATTAAGATAAACTCACGAAAAAATAATTTTTTTTAAAAAACCTATTGATTTTGCCTTTGTTCTGTGCTATTATGTTTGAGCACGAAAAATTGCGCTGTTAGCTCAGCTGGATAGAGTGACTGGCTACGGACCAGTAGGTCAGGGGTTCGAATCCCTTACAGCGCGCCAAAAAAGCGGATACCGCATCGCGGTTTCCGCTTTTTTTTTGTGTTTATAATCAAACAACCTGTAAAAAATATCTTGTTATTGTTTTGGGATCTTCTTTCATTCCGTGATCAATCCACCATTTTAGTGTGGCCACAAAAGTGGACAGAATATGATTTTTCCAAAAGGAGTCGGGAATATCCTCACGCTTACGCGACTCAAACACCGCATGTTGACTTTCAATAAGTCGTTCCATATTGTTTCTGAAATATGGTAAAAACAAGTCATCGTTTTGAGAGGATAGCAACACTAAAATATTATTATCATTTTTCTGCAAATGTTCAAATAAATGCAGGAAGGCGGAGGCGGTACTGTCACAATGGAAAATATGCCTATGTTCATGCCCCGTATTATGTTCCGTGTCAAATATATGGCAGAACAACTCCTCACAAAAGTCTTTGAGAAGAAAATCCTTGGTCTCAAAGTGAGAATAGAAGGTGGCTCTACCTATGTCTGCGCGCTCTATAATTTCTCCTACCGTTATTTGGTTGAAATTTTTTTCTGAAAGCAGCGCGGAAAAGGCTCTAAAAATCGCTTCCCGTGTTTTTCTCTGACGTCTGTCCATATTCATCTCCGTACAGTTTTCACCTTTTGTTCGGTATTGAATCATCGGCCGATATCGTATGTTGAAATCATGCCTCATTTTGATATTATATTATCGAACAGTTTGTTTTATAGTGAACACATTGTATCAATTTCAATAATACCTGTCAAGGGGGAGAAGACGATGAAAACGGAACGAAACATTTTGATTGCTTGTATCTTAAATCTGTCATTTGCTGTTTTTGAGTGTATCGGCGGTATCTTAACCGGCAGTATGGCTATTCTTTCGGATGCCATTCACGATGTCGGTGATGCGGCAAGTATAGGGATAGCCTATGTCTTGGAGAAAAAGAGCAAAAAGCAGCCGGATGAGACCTATACTTATGGCTATGCCAGATATTCGGTAATCGGCGGATGCCTAACCACCCTTGTCCTTTTGGCAAGCTCTGTGGTCATGATATATAATGCCATAGGCAGAATCATTACGCCGATACGCATCGACTACAACGGCATGATTGTGTTTGCCGTGGTGGGTGTTTGCATAAATAGTTGTGCGGTGTTTTTTACCCGTGATGGTGATTCCTTAAACCAAAAAGCCGTTAATTTGCATATGTTTGAGGATGTGTTCGGGTGGTTGATGGTATTAGTTGGTGCCATCGTCATGCGATTTACCGAGTTTACTTATCTCGACCCCATCATGTCCATATCCGTTTCCGTGTTTATTCTGATCAACGCCGTCAGAAATCTAAAAGAGGGGCTCGATCTGTTTTTGGAAAAAACACCCCGCACCTTGGACGTCGCTCAGATCAAAAGGCATGTGGAAGATATTGACGGCGTATCCGATGTTCATCATATACACCTTTGGAGTATGGATGGGCAAAATCATTATGCCACGCTGCACGTTGTTGCCGATCACGATGTGTATCACATCAAAGAGAAGATCCGTGCAGAATTGGGCGAACACGGGATAGGTCATGTGACCATCGAAACCGAAACAAGTGGGGAACTCTGCCGCCAAAAACAATGTCAGGTTGATCAGAGCCTTGTTTCAAAACATAAGCACCATCATTGCCATGGTTAATGTTTCAAAAAGGTCGTATCCGAGCGCTCTTGCGGATTGAAATGATAGCCGCGTTCATTCATCTGTGCCATTTTGATCAGGACCAGATTGATGTCGGTTTGCAGGCGCATGGCTGTTTGCACGACATCACAGCCGTCGGTAGCGCACTCTTGGATGCTTCGATCATCCAGCAGTAAGGCGGCCGCGAACAGGTTGGCCTCATATTCGGGACGGGATTTCATGTCATACAGCATAAATTCCTGCATAATGCTGTCGGTCGCCAACGTCCGATGCAACTGATCGTGTCCCAGTTCATGCGCGCACACGATGCGCTGGGTCGGCAGATCTAAATGACTGCTGATAAAGATGTATCGTTCCCCCAAAATGACACGATACATGCCTTTGAGGTTAACAAAATTATCCACCAGCCGAACGTGTGCTCCCAGTCCCTCGGCTATGGCAAAGGGGTCACGGGTGTCAAACCGATCCACCAATGCCTGCGCCAAATCATGAATATACGGTTGCGCCATCGTTATCCCTGCTTTTGGGCGTGACGGGCCTTGGCGTCCCAATAGGCTTCCATGATCGCCTGCATCACCGCATCCTTGTCCTCTTGGCTAAGCTCACCGCCGGCAAACAATCCGCCCACGGCATTGACCAGTTCTCGCGCCTGGATGGCCGAGCGTGCCCCCAATTTGGTGGCGGCGTTGATAAACAGATCTTCGTCGCTGAGCATGGATTCGCTGGTCACATCAAAAATTCTGCCGATGTGCACCAGAACGTCGGCGGTAGGAATGCGCTCACATTGTTCATACCGCTGCACGGTTCGCAGCGAAACGCCCAGCATCTGGCCCAGCTCCGTCTGGCTCATATGCGCCCCTTCCCGTAATTGTCTGATCTTTTCTCCACATCTCATCTTTTCTCATTCCTCCTGCATTTGTATCTTGACAACGACCGAACGGTCGCCTATAATATGACCATAAGGGCTCATGACCAATTGGTCACTTATAGGATAAACCAAACGGTCGTATTTGTCAAGGGGGAATTGAGATGGATCGGGTTCTTTTGCACTGTGATCTGAATAATTTCTATGCTTCGGTTGCCTGCTTGGGGCATCCCGAATATCAAGATAAGCCGGTGGCGGTTTGTGGGGCACAAGAGGATCGGCACGGTATCGTGCTGGCCAAAAATATGCTGGCTAAATCCTATGGGATTACAACAGGGGAGCCCACCGTCAAAGCCTATCAAAAATGCCCCGATCTGATCGTGCTGATGACCGATTTCCCCGCCTATATCCGTTATTCTCGGCTGGTGCGAAATATCTATGAACGCTATACCGATCAGGTCGAACCCTTTGGGTTAGACGAATGTTGGCTGGACGTCACCGGATCGGTACGGTTGTTCGGGTCAGGTGAAACCATCGCCCATCGCATTCGCCAAGAGGTTAAGCAGGAATTGGGGCTGACCATTTCGGTCGGCGTTTCCTTTAATAAGGTGTTTGCTAAGCTGGGCAGCGATATGAAAAAGCCGGATGCCGTCACGTGTTTGCCGCGCGCATGCATGAAAACGGTCGTCTGGCCGTTGCCTGTCACCGATATGCTGGGTGTGGGTCGCGCCACGGGTCAGCGTTTGCGCCTGGTCGGAATTGAAACCATCGGTGACCTGGCAACCATGCCGGAAAAAACCTTGCAGGCCATGTTCGGCGTTTCGGGCTCCACGCTGTGGCGTTGTGCCAACGGCTTGGATCGGGGCGCGGTTATGCATAAGGATTATATGCCGCCGATCAAAAGCGTCGGGCGCGGCATCACCTGTGTCGCCGATTTGGAAAACAGTCAGGAATGTCGCTTGGTATTGTTGGCTCTGTCGCAACCGATTGGTCGGGTTTTGCGCAAAGAAAATTTGGCTTGCAGCGGCGTGGCTATTGAGATTAAGGATAATTCGCTCTCCACCACCTCGATCCAATGCCGTCTGACGGTGCCCACCCAGGATTCGTTGGTCGTGGCGCGCACCGCCTTTTCCATGCTGTGTATGCGCTATCCGTGGCATCGGGCGGTGCGGGCGCTGACCGTTCGCGCCATTGATCTGATTCCTGAAGCGGCACCCACCCAGTATGATCTGTTTGCGTCGGCGGAAACGGTACAGCGCCGTTATGCCATTGAGGATACCTGCGACCATATTTGCGATCGCTACGGTACGGGCGCCATCGGTCCGGCTTCCTTATTGGCTGAGAAAAAAATGCCCGACGGGGTACGCAAAGGTCATACCGTTCCGGCCTTTACCTTTGTACCGAATGGGGAAGAATCAGCCAAGGATGCGCTGGGATAACTGTTTGGTGTAGGCGGTCAGCGCCGGGTAATCAATGGCCCCCTTATAACAATCTTCTAAGCGATCGTGCTCTTGATGGCAGACCGAGAGCAATTCGCAGGCCTCCTTGAGGATTTCATCGCGACTGCGCCGTAAAAATCCGATTTTAGTCTTGTGCTGTGCCTCGGTGACCGTGTCAAGGAAACGGGATATGTTGATGCGGCAGTAGGGCTTGGCGTCCATTTTATGCATGGAATTGGATAAGCAAAGCATCAGTCCGGCATCGGGCAGGATCAGATGGGTCAGCTGATCGGGAATGAGCGGCGAGTAGCCGCTGATGATGCGGTGATTGGCCTTGATGGCTCGCAGGCGCACGGCTTCCAGCATGCGCGTCATCAATCCGTATTCATCTTCCAAAATCAGTTGTTTTTCTATGTGTTCGGCCTGCGGCGGATAAAAGGTCATGCCGTCGGGGGTAAAGGCGGCAAAAAACCGCTTCTCCTCCGCGGGTTTGCCGATGCGGGCACGAAGATAACGGGCGCATAGCCGTTCGGTATAGCCGCGCAGTTTGGCGCGATTGAGCAGGGTAGCGCCGATGCCGGTCAGATCTTGCTGCAACCGTCCTGCCGCGCCCAGGTAAAGATATATGCGGGAATAGAGGGTGCGGATCGTGCGGTTGATCTGTTTGATTTGTACCGCCTTTTGTTTGAGGCTCTTGTCGTCCCAAAAAGGATATAGGTCAATCAGTTGTCCTACAGCCCCCGGGTAGGGCGGTTCGATCACGTGCGGCGGCGTGCCGTCCAGGATGCAGGTGTTGGTTTGTAAGATGTATACGGCATCCAACGAATCGGGGTCGGACGAACAGTGCAGCAATTCCACATCCAGTCCCTTGTCGCAGGCCTGTGCCGCCAGTTGTCGCATCAGTGTGCTTTTGCCGGTACCGGGTCCGCCTTTAATCACATAAACATGGGCCCGCTTATCAACAAACTCTTGGTAAAGAGAGGTAAAACCGCCTTCGCAGTTAACGCCTAAAAAACTTTCACCTATAATCGCCATGATTTTACTCCTAAGAAAAATGATCTCGATACATTTTATTGGGAAAGCCTTGTATTTGTTACGACGGCTATGATATAATAAAGCTCGTTACGGAGGTGATCCTATGCTCGAAGGCGGAAAATTACATGAAAAAGAGGATGTCAAAATCCTTATCTTATATACATTAAGCAAGCTCAATCGCGCTGTCCCCAGCCGTGCTGTGGTCGACCTGTTCCTCAATTCGGAAACGGTCGAATATTTCACCCTCACTGAGGCTATTGACGAGCTGGTCAACAGCGGTCATATCGCCATCGATGGGGAAGAAGGCGTCACGGTAATGACTCGTCTGGGCTATGAGGCGGTTAAGGAATTAACCCCGCGCCTTCCCATCTGGGCCCGAGAGCGTGCCATCAAGGGTGCCACCGAGCTGTTGCGTATATTCGATCGCCGCAGCGGCACGCAAGTCAGAACCTTTGAGCGGGACGGACACACCTTTGCCGAATGTTCCCTCACCGACGGCGATGACCTGACCGTTGGTGGCCTTCAGACGGAAGCGGAACTCGCCGCCCTTGTCCTCGTACAGCTCGAACTTGGGGTTGGTGGCTTCCTGCTCCTGGGTCAGGTCGGCATAGT
>CALBKB010000014.1 GCA_937892635.1 uncultured Clostridia bacterium | reverse complement strand
ATGTGTGGTCAACGGACCGGGAGAGGCGAAAGAGGCTGACATCGGGCTGGCCGGCGGAACGGACGAGTATTTATTGTTCCGTGCGGGCGAGATTTTGCGTAAGGTGCCCGCGCATCGGGCGCTGGACGAGCTTATGACGGAAATTGAGAAAATGCAGGAGAAGGCATGAAAACATTTACCGAATATTTTCCCAAATATCCGCAATCGGACGAGCTGTATGGGCTCGTCCGCTTGGCGTCTGTCAAGAGCACGTTGGTCAATAAGCCGCGGCGTAAGGTCAAAGTGTGGCTGTTGACGCAAGCATATATCAAGGCGTCGATTTGTGAACGTATTGCGCGTAATCTCAAAGAGGCCTACGCCTTGTCTGAAGTGACGGTGCGGTGCTGTTGTGTTGGCGCGCAGGCGGATACGTTGGATGAATTTATGCAAGAAGCGATAGAAGACAACCCTGTGTTGGGCGCCTATCTCAGCGGTGAGGCGGCCCTGGTTGACGGGGCTGTTACGGTGCCGGTCAAGGCGGCGGGGGCCGCGGTATTGGAGCATATCGGCATGCGTAAGAAATTGCAGGAGTATTTTGCCTTCAAGTATGAAGCGTCGGTGGCCGTGCGCTTTGACGAAAAAGAAGAGGCGGTCGAGAATATTGAAGATTACATTCGCCGCAAGGAGAGCACGGTGGATCGTAGTGCACCCATGACGGCGGGGGCTATGGCGCAGGAGGCGCAGGGGGAGGAGAGCGCCGTTTCGGCGGGAGATTTTCTTTACGGAAAGGCCTTTGAGGCTGAGCCGCAAAAGATTTCCACCCTGCAAAACGGCATGAAGAGCGCCGTTGTCTGCGGACAGATTGATACACCTAAGAAACGCATCTATCACGCCAAGCAGGAGGAAGGCAAGGCGGGCGAACCGACCGAGCGGGCGATGATCGTTTTCTCTATTGAAGATGGAAGCGGTGTGCTACCGATCAAGATATTTAACAGCGAAAAGGCGGATGAGATTATAGCCGGGCTGCACATGGGCGATCGCTTGATGATTCGCGGCGCGGTGAGTGAGGACGGCTTTTCGGGCGGGCTTTCCATGCGCGCCTATTCGGTTTGTCGGGTGCAGGTTGAGGGCAGTGAGGACAATTGCGAGCAAAAGCGCATTGAGCTTCATACGCACACGTATGCCTCGATGATGGATGCGCCGTTGGCGGTTGAAGATTTGATTAAGCGTGCCGCTGATTGGGGTCATTCGGCGATTGCCGTTACCGATCATGCCTCCTTGTATAGTTTGCCGCAGGCTGTCAAACTCGGACAGGCTTTGGGGGTCAAGGTCATTGGTGGCATGGAAGCGTATATGGTTAATGACGTGGATGCTGCCGTGAGCGGAGATTCCATACAATCGCTTGACGGACGATTTACCGTTTTTGATTTGGAGACGACGGGCTTAAGCATGTCTGTGGATCGCATCACCGAGATCGGTGCGGTTATGGTGGAAAACGGCGAAATTATCAAGGAATTTAACACCTTTGTCAATCCGGAGATGAACATTCCCGCTCGCATCACCGAGCTTACCGACATTACCAATCAAATGGTTATGAACGCGCCCAAGATTGATGTGGCGTTGGAGCAATTTTTAGCCTTTGCCGAGGGTAGCGTTCTGGTGGCGCATAACGCCAATTTTGACTGTGGCTTTATTCGTGCGGCGGCGACACGGCTGGGGCGTGAGTTTGCCCATACCTATATTGATACCGTACCGTTGTGCAGCAGTGCCTTTCCTCAGCTTCGCAACGTAAAACTCGATACGGTGGCTTCCTTTATGGGGCTGGGTGAATTCAATCATCACCGCGCCTGCGACGATGCGCGCATGCTGGCCAAGATCTTTTTACCGCTTGTGTCCGATCTCAAGCGCAAAGCGGGCATTGATAACGTGTCACAGATCAATGCCAATATTCAGGTGAACGTGGCGCGACTGCATCGATATCACGTGGTGCTTTTGGCCAAAAACGAAGAAGGCATGCGGGATTTGCATAAGTTATGCAGCCTTTCCTATTTGGAATATTTCGGGAGAAAGCCGTTGTTGCCCAAGAGCCTGTTGCAAGAAAATCGGGCGAATCTTTTCATCGGCAGTGCCTGCAGTGAAGGCGAATTGTTTGAGATGCTTACCGAGTATCGCAGTCAAGACGATCTGTACCGTGCGGCCGGCTTTTACGATTATTTTGAATTGCAGCCGTTGGAAACCAATATGCATATGGTGGATGTGGGGCGGTTGCATGACACTAAAATCTTGGAATATGTACATCGGAAAACGATTGAGCTGGCTGATCGGTATGACAAGCCGGTCGTAGCCACGGGGGACGTGCATTATTTGGATGAGGATCAGCATTTGACGCGTGTGGTGTTGGCCGGAACCAAAAATATGCGCGATGAGGATACGCAGGGGTTGACACATATGCGTTCCACCGAACAGATGCTCAAAAGTTTTGATTGGATGGGGGAGGCGCTCAAACAACGCTTAGTTGTTGATGCCCCTGCCGCTTTAGCTGAGCAATGTGCTTGGGCAAAGCCGATTCCGGATCCTATGTTACCCGTACCACAGGATGAGCAGGCAGAGCAGCGCTTAGAGCAGGTGCTCGAACGGTATCCGCAGGAAAGGGAATGGATCAATAACAATCAGCTCAGGCCGCTGTTGTTAGCGGCCATGGAAATCAAGCGATTGGTTCCTGAACTGTCGATCGAGGGCGGGATGCATCGCTTGCACACGGCCTATGACCTGGGGCTTACCGACCGATACGATGCGCAGTATGAGGGGGATCTTTCTCCCTTTGCCCTAGAGATCAGCCTACCCATCACCGTCAAACACAAACTGCAACAACGAGTAGATGCGGCGTATGGACGCTGGCATTGTCCGTTTTTCGGGACACCGTTACGGTACACGCCGGAAACGGCTAAGCAGGCTATTATACGCTATGAGGAAGATACCAAGAAGAGTTTTCGAGAAATCGTGGAAAACCGTATAGCCGCCGGGATGGCCGGCTCGGTGCGTCAGTGGCAGGGGCAACGCGACCGCCTGTATGTGGTGCCCGACTATGCGCCCGACAATACCCTTCCGGTTTGTGGTGACAAGGATTTTTACTTTACACATTACGATGGCCGTGATTATGAGAATGTGCTTTTAGCGCTGGCGGTTACCGAGGATGTGGCGGCGCAGATGCTGCGCATTTGTGAGCATTTGAGCGGGGTGCCTGCCCGCGAAGTAGAGGCAGACGAGGCTTGTCGCAGTTTGGTTGATAGTGCCGAGGAACTGTATATTGAGCAAGAGCATACCCTTAAAAACGGCATGGCCGGTTGTGACGGGCTACCGGAGTCGGCGGCCATGAAACTGTTATGGTATAAGCTCTATTATCCGCAGGAATTCTATTGTGCTTATTTCTCGGTGCATGAGTGGGAGGATATGATCAACGGAGGACGGGAAGAGAATATTCCGGCGCTGGCGTTGCGAGTAGAGATGTATCACGATCCGGTGCAGACGGTGGAATATGAAATGCTGCTTCGGGGCATTTCCTTTGCGCCGATCAGCCTGTTTGAATCCGATCCGATTGGGTTTGTGCCCAATGAGCAAGGCGATATCGTTTTGCCGATGCGTGCCTTATCGGAATTGACGCAGCGGGATGCTCAAGCCATCATGCGCACCCGAGAATCGGGAGCGTTTATGTCGGCGGCGGAATTATTGAAGAGCAGTCCCGTTTCTAAGCAGGGAGCCGCCTTGCTTAAACAGTTTGGCATTGGCGATGAAAACGACGGTTTGCTTCGATTGTTCTGATGATTTCAAAAGCAGAGAGCTAAGGCTCTCTGCTTTTTTTCTTTCTTGGTGAATAGAATAGAGGGGGTGATAGAATGGAATGGTTAACAACGATTAATGAATGGTTGTGGGGACCGGCATCATGTGCCGTTTTTATGATGGTGGGGGTATATGTAACCTATCGCAACCGATTTTTTCAATTTTTTCATGTGAAAAAGTGGTTGTTTGGCACGGTACGTTCGCTGTGTAAGCGCGATCGCGCAGACGAACAAGCGGGATTTAACGCCATGCAATCGTTATCAACGGCCTTGGCCGCCACCTTGGGAACGGGGAACATCGTTGGGGTGGCTACGGCTATGGTATCGGGTGGCCCGGGGGCTGTCTTTTGGATGTGGGTGGCGGCGATCTTTGGCATGATGACCAAGTATGCCGAAGTGTTGCTGAGCATGCATTTTCGAAAAAAGGGGCAGTATCGCAGCGGGCCGATGTATGTGCTGGAATATGGCTTAAACAACAAGCCGTTGGCGGTTGCGTATGCCTTTTTTTGTCTGGTGGCTTCCTTTGGGATTGGGAACATGAGCCAGGGTAATTCGATTGCGCAGGCTTTTGAAGACTCCTTTCGTGTGCCGCCGATGGTGACGGGATTGGTGATTACCGTTTTGGCGGGTGCGGTTTTAATCGGTGGCGTCAAGCGCATTGGGCAGGTGACGGAGAAGTTGATCCCCTTTATGGCGGGCTTTTATTTGCTGTTTAGCGGAATCGTATTGGTTTTGCAGTATCGAGCCATTCCTGCGGCGTTCGGTGCAATTTTTAAGGGTGCCTTTGCCTTTGAGGCTGTTGGCGGCGGTGCGCTTGGTTATACGGCTATGCAGGCGATGCGATATGGGGTAGCACGTGGTATCTTTACCAATGAAGCAGGGCTGGGAACATCGAGTATTGCTCATGCACAAGCGCAGGAAACGCAGCCGGTTAAACAGGCTATGATGGGGATTTTCGAGGTGTTTGTAGATACCATTGTGGTATGTACGGTGACGGCCTTAGTTATTTTGGTGACGGGCGTGTTGGGGAACGGCAAAGACGGTGCGGCCTTAACCATTTCGGCGTTTTCATATAATTTGGGTCGTTTTTCGCGACCTTTTATTTGCGTGAGCATTGCGCTGTTTGCGTTTGCGAGTATTCTCAGCTGGTGTTTATACGGAGAGCGGTGCGCGGAGTATCTGTGGGGAAGCATGGCGGCCAAGGGGTATCGGTTGGTATACATAGCGGCCATTATGCTGGGGTGTGTGTTGAGTATGGATGCGGTATGGAATTTATGTGATATTTTTAATGCGCTTATGGCGATACCGAACTTGACGGGGGTGGTGGCAAAGGCGGGGCTGGTGCGAAAAATGACAAAAGAATATTTGCGTCGGTCTTGACAAAAATATCGGGGTGGCAGTATAATAAAAATATATTCGGTAGGTGAGGCTACCACAGGGATACGGACTGCTGCCGCAAAATGGTGGAGACACTATGAGATGGCCAACAGGGAATGTCGTATTAAGGCATAACCTAACGCAGTTTCATCGCCCTGCGAGGCTGAAGCTTGAACGATGAACGCAAGGGGATTTTTCGCCTGTCAGAGTTTAAGCTTTGGCAGGCTTTTTCTATGCATTACATGATGATTTCGGAGGTGAAAAGCATGGACGCGAGTGGCAGTAGCGGCACAGTGTGTGACGGTCGAAGGCGGCGGATGACATCGCGCCCTGTTTTTCGATCCTGATCGGCCTGTGTCGTGCTTCTTAAAATTTGCAAATGCGAAAGGAGGAGAGCGACATGCAGGAGAAGATTCTGGAACTTCTCGAACAAAAAAAATATCACGGCATTTCCGAACTGCTCAAAGAGCAGACGGCGCCCGACGTGGCGGCGCTGTTGGATGAAATACCGGACATCTATCTGTCTACGGTCTATCGGTTGCTGCCCAAGGAGTTGGCGGCGGAGGTGTTCGTAGAAATGGACGGCGATCAGCAGGAGATGTTGATCCATCGGTTTACCGATACCGAGTTACGTGAAACGCTGGACGAGTTGTATTTGGACGATACGGTTGATATTATCGAGGAGATGCCGGCAACGGTGGTTAAGCGCATCTTGCGCAACACCGATCCGCAGACTCGTGTCATGATCAATCAGATCTTAAAATATCCCAAAGACAGCGCCGGGTCGTTAATGACCATTGAGTACGTGAACCTGAAAAAGGATATGACGGTTGAGGATGCCTTTACCCGTATTCGCCGTACCGGTGTTGACAAGGAGACGATTTATACCTGCTATGTGACCGATGCTAACCGTTGTTTGGAAGGCATTATCACGGTGCGCACCTTGCTGTTGGCCAATGGCAGCGATTTGATCGGTGATATTATGGAGGACCACCCGATCAGTGTGGCGACCTCAGCCGACCGTGAAGACGTAGTTAAAATGTTTGATAAATACGACTTTTTGGCGCTGCCTGTCGTCGATCATGAGGAGCGCCTGGTCGGTATTATCACCGTTGACGATGCCATGGACGTCATGCAGGAAGAGGCGGATGAGGACTTTGCCAAGATGGCGGCGGTTGTGCCCAGTGATGAGAGTTATTTCAAAACAAGCGTTTTCGGGCATGCTAAAAACCGTATTATCTGGTTGATGATCCTGATGCTGACGGGCATTTTGACCGGTGCTATTATTACCGGTTATGAAGAGGCGTTTCAGGCGTACCCCATGCTGGTTGCCTTTATTCCCATGCTGATGGGTACCGGAGGCAATGCGGGCGCACAGGCGTCCACGTTGACCATTCGCGGCATGGCGACCGATGAGATCCAGCTCAAGGATTACTTCCGCATAGCCTTTAAGGAGGCGCGGGTGGCGTTGATCGTGGGTGCCGGTTTAAGTATAGTAAACTTTGTTCGGGTATACATTACCTATCAGGACTGGTTGTTTGGCATTGTAACGGGATTGAGCCTGATCGGCACCGTTTTTTTTGCCAAGTTGCTCGGATGTTCCATGCCCATGTTGGCGAAAAAGTTGAAATTAGATCCGGCAATCATGGCGTCGCCGTTAATCACCACGCTGGTGGACGCCGGTTCGATCTTGCTCTATTTTAGCATTGCAACAGCGATGATTAAGCTCTAAATAAAAAATAATAAAAAATACTTGCATTTATTTACAAGATGTGCTATCATTACCTATGCTAATATTCTATAGGAGGTGAATTGAAGTGAAGGAAGGAATCCATCCTAAGTATGAAAAGTGTGTAGTCAAATGTGCATGCGGAGAGACTTTTGAAACCTCCTCCACCAAGCCCGAGATCCGAGTTGAAATTTGCTCGAAGTGCCATCCGTTCTATACGGGTCGTCAGAAGCTTGTTGATACGGGCGGACGTGTTGACAGATTTAAAAAGAGATATAGCATGGACTAAAAACAAACGGGCTGATATCAGCCCGTTTCTTTTTTGCCATATTCTTTATCTTGCATTGCCTATTTAAATATATTATAATATACTAAATATTTGTTTGGCAGGTGAAAACGATGAAACGAATACCATCTACCGAATGCCCCAAATGCGGGTGTAATGTGATCGGGCGCGGATATCATTTAAAAAACGGCGCCATCATTCCCTACGGGGGCATGTTCAAGGCTTCGGCGGTTTTATATGAAATTTGCACCAACTGCGGGTATATTATTGCCGGTTATGTCGATCAACCCGAACTGTTCTATGTCGAGAAAGATCGCTTGAAAAAGGATCGCGAGCAGGCAAAAAAACACAAAACGCTTTTTTAGTGAGGAAACATGGATTATATTTTATCTGAGCAACGCATAACTATGCCGGTCATTGCTTTGCGTGGACTTGTCCCGATGCCCGGTGTGACGATACAATTTGACGTAGGGCGCAAAAAGAGTGTCTTGGCCGTGGAAAGTGCCATGAAAAATGATCAGATGGTTTTTCTGACGGCGCAAAAGGACACCTTTGTCGACGACCCTGTATTTGAAGACTTATATGCGGTGGGTACCGTTTCGCGTATTAAGCAGGTTATTAAGATGCCCGGTGAAAATATGCGGGTATTGGCAGAGGGGTTGTATCGCGGTTGTCTGGTCAACGATACGATGGCCGAGCCGTTTTTTGTGGGGGATGTCAGTGAATTATATGATGACGCCTCGACCTTGACGGACACCTTGTCAGCGGCCTATGTTCGTTCGCTGCGTGGTGCCTTTGATGAGTATGCGCAATATATGCCTAAGATGCCTGCCGAAGTGCCGATGCGGGTATTTAGCGAGGAGAAGATCTCCCTTCTGTGCGATTATATTGCCAGCAATATTCAGTTGCCTGTTCATGAGAAGCAGGCTATTTTGTCCTGCCAAAACGTGGAAGATCGCGTTAAGAGTTTGTTGCGCATCCTGCATAACGAGATTGAAGTCAGTAAGCTGGATAATGAAATTGCCGAAAAACTCAAAGAACAGGTGGACAAAAACCAGCGCGAATATTACATGCGCGAGCAGATCAAGATTTTGCAAACCGAACTGGGGGAGCAGGAAGGTAATGCGGCGGCGGCCGATGAATATCGCGCCAGATTGAGTCAGTTGCCGATTTCCGATGCTCTGTTTGAAACGCTGGACAAAGAAATTGATCGTCTGGCTAAGATGCCGTTTGGCTCGCACGAGGCGCCGGTGCTGCGTTCCTATTTGGATCTTTGCTTGGAATTGCCGTATGGGGTGTATACCAAGGATCGCAAAGATATTCAGCGCGCCCGTGCCATTTTGGATAAAGAGCACTATGGGTTGGATAAGGTAAAAGATCGTATCATCGAATTTTTGGCCGTACATAGCCTTGCCCCCGACTTCCGCGGTCAGATCCTGTGCCTGGTGGGACCGCCGGGTGTTGGTAAGACTTCGATTGCCAAATCGGTGGCGCATGCGCTGGGGCGTAAGTTTGCCCGCATGTCATTGGGTGGTGTGCGTGATGAGGCCGAAATCCGCGGTCACCGCCGTACTTATATCGGGGCCATGCCCGGTCGCGTGATCAGCGCCATTAAGGAAGCGGGCAGCATGAATCCCGTTATCCTGCTTGATGAAATTGACAAGTTGGGTGCTGACTATAAGGGGGATCCGTCGTCGGCCTTGTTGGAGGTGCTTGATCCCGAGCAGAACAAGACCTTCCGCGATCACTTTGTCGATTATGATTTTGATTTATCGAATGTTATGTTCATCACCACGGCCAACAGCGATGACACTATTCCGCCTGCCCTTTTGGACCGTATGGACGTGTTGTATTTGACCAGTTACACCCAAGAGGAGAAGGTGCATATTCTCAAAGAACATCTGCTGCCCAAGCAGTTGAAAAAGCATGGATTAGCCAAGCGTCAGATGCCCATTACCGATGCCGCCATCGAGCGTTTGATTGCTTCGTATACGCGCGAGGCGGGTGTGCGCAACCTAGAGCGTCAGTGTGCCACCCTTTGCCGCAAGAGTGCGGTGAAGTTGATGGCGGGTGAAAAGCGAATCAGCATTACCGATAAAAACCTTTCCGATTTTCTGGGAGCGCCCAAGTCCGTGCGGGATGAGTTGCCTAAGACCGATCAAATCGGCATTGCCAACGGATTGGCCTATACCACAGTAGGGGGCGAACTGCTCTTTGTTGAGGTCAATATCATGGAAGGCACCGGCAAGTTGGAATTGACCGGGTCTCTGGGGGATGTGATGAAGGAATCGGCCCATGCTGCGCTCAGTTACATACGTTCTCGCAGTGAGATTCTGGGCATTGCTTGCGATTTTTACAAGACCAAAGATATTCACATTCACGTGCCCGAGGGGGCGGTGCCCAAGGACGGGCCGAGTGCCGGCATCACCATTGCCACGGCCCTGATTTCTCAGTTGACCGGACGGGCGGTGGATCGCTTTGTGGCCATGACCGGTGAGGTTACGCTGCGAGGACGGGTATTGCCCATCGGTGGCTTGAAAGAGAAGACGATGGCGGCGTATAAAGCAGGAATTCGTACCGTGATCCTGCCGGCCGGCAACGCCTGTGATATCCCCGAGCTGGATCAGACGGTTCGTGACCATATCCGTTTTGTGCCGGTTGAGCACATGGATGAAGTGATCGGAACGGCCTTGGTGCCGTTCAAGGAAGAATTGCGCAAACCTTCCGTTGTGCAGCCGACCTCAACGGCGGGCAAGGAGAAAAGCGCACCGCCCATGATGGCTTAACGTATGATTAATTTTCATAATGTAGAACTCAGAAAAACCGCATATAAGCCCGGCGATTATCCGCCGGAACTGCCAGAGATTGTATTTGTCGGGCGTTCCAATGTCGGCAAATCGTCGATGCTCAACAAGCTGCTCGGGCGCAAGAGTTTGGCGCGTGTCAGCGCAAGCCCCGGAAAAACACGCAGCATCAATTATTACTGTGTGGATAAGAAACTTTACCTGACCGATTTGCCCGGTTACGGGTTTGCCAAGGTGGGGTTTGAGGATCGGGAAAAATGGCGTTTATTGATCGACGATTATTTTGCGGCTGACCGTGATATCCGTGTGGTGGTGATGTTGGTCGATATCCGTCATGCACCCAGCAAGGAAGATCGACAGATGGTTGACTACTTGTGCCAACTGGGTCTCGACTTTTTGATTTGTGCCTCCAAGAGTGATAAGCTTTCTAAGACGGCGGCACAAAACAATTGTAAGATGATTGCGGAAGAGTTGGATATTGAAGCTAACATCATTCCCTTCTCCTCGCAAAAAGGGGAGGGCGTGGAATTGTTGTTGGATATTATAAAGGAGCGGTGTGACGTTGATTACGGGCAGAGTGAAGAAGGACGGTAAGATCTACACGGTCTTGCTCGAAAACGGAAAAATATATGAAGCGACCGGTGACATTGGTTCCGGTTTGGTTCGTACCGATCGGGAATTTGCTCGGCAAGAGATAAGTTTTGTTGCACCCGTTGAGCCCAAAAAGATTGTGGCGGTCGGAAAGAATTATTTCGCGCACATCCAAGAATTTGATGCTAACGTGCCTGAATCGCCTATTATTTTTCTCAAGCCTTCGACGGCGGTAATCGGACCGAATGAGGAGATTATCCGTCCGTCCATTTCCCAGCGCGTGGATTATGAGGGGGAAATGGCGTTGGTTGTTAAAAAACGAGCGCGTAATGTTAAGGCGGCGGATTATAAAGACTACGTGCTGGGCTACACCATTCTCAATGATGTTACGGCGCGTGATTTGCAATTTGCCGACGGGCAGTGGACGCGCGGCAAAGGGTTTGATACTTTTGCACCGATCGGTCCGGTGATCACCGATGAAGTGGATCCGGAGCATCTTTCGATTCAAACGAAACTCAACGGTGTGGCCGTTCAAGATTCCAATACCGAGAAGTTTATCTTTTCTTTGGGTGAGATCTTTGCGTTTGTCACCCGCTTTACCACGCTGGAACCGGGTGATGTTTTGACGACAGGAACCCCGGAAGGGGTAGGCCCGATGGTTGACGGTGATGTGGTCGAAATCACCATTGATGGTATCGGAACCCTGCGAAATACGGTTCGGGACGAGCAATAAAATGAAGACATTTAGTTTTACAGCGCTTGGCTGTAAAGTCAATCAATATGAGATCCGCGCAATGGCGGTACAGCTGCAGGCTTATGGCTTGCAGCCGCTTGCCTTTGGGGAAAAAGTGGATCTTTGTATTATCAACACCTGTTGCGTGACAGGCGAAAGCGAGGCAAAATCCCGCAAGATCATTTCCCGTGCGCGGCGCACGTCACCCGATGCTGTTATTGTCATCACGGGCTGTTATGCGCAAATTGCACAGGAGATTCCGCGCCACGTAGATCTGATGGTTCCCAATACGGAAAAAGATCGGTGTGTGGAAATGATCGTGGCGTATTTGGCCAAAAGAAATATTTACTTAAAAAAAGAAGAAAATATTCATTATCAGCCCCTATTGCATGATCGCACCCGCGCTACGGTCAAGGTTCAGGACGGCTGCGACAGTTTTTGCTCCTATTGCATTATTCCGTATGCCAGAGGTATGCTGCGTTCCAAGCCTATTGAGGAGGCGGTGGCGGAGATTGAGCAGCTGGTCGCGTGCGGCTTTAAAGAGGTTGTATTAACGGGTATTCATCTGACCAAATACGGTGTTGATTTCGGCGGCAAACCGGAATTAAGCGATTTAATTGAGCGAGTGGATGCCATTGAAGGGCTGGAGCGGATTCGGCTCGGTTCGATGGAACCGGGGTACTTGAACCGCAAAACACTCGAACGTTTGGCAAAAACAAAAAAACTATGTGCCCATTTTCATATTTCCCTGCAAAGCGGTTGCGAGGCGACGCTGACGCGCATGAATCGTAACTATACGCCGATCCAGTATGCCGAGCAATTGGATTTGGTGCGAGAGTATTTCCCCAATTGTGCCGTTACTACCG
>CALBKB010000013.1 GCA_937892635.1 uncultured Clostridia bacterium | reverse complement strand
TCTTCTCTCCCAACGGCTGACCTGTGCCATCGACGCCGCCTTCGATACCGTCACCGCCATCACCTACTCCCGCATCACCCCCACCACCCGCGCCATCATTCTCGACGCGCGCAGCGGCAACACCGCCTCCACCCAGCTGCTCTTCTACGACGGCAACAACCTGATAAACCCCTACTACACCGAAGACCGACTCACCCCCGCTTTTGTACGCGAAACGGCCTTCGCCTGCACCGATATTGATAAGGACGGCATCATCGAAATCCCTGCCGCCACCGCCCTGCCCCCCATCTCCGACCCTGCATCCAATCTGACCCCCATGGGGCTGACCTCGTGGTCGACCTTCAACTCGGCCGCCCTCTCCGATTTCTCCCTCCAGCCCCTTACCTACGAGTTCTCCTGCATCATGAACGCCCCGCTGGGCTACTATTATATCTACCCCGCCGCCTGGATCGGTCGCGTCAGCGTCTATAACAACGCCGCCGACCGCACCGTCTCCTTCTACTACGTCGACCCCAACACCAACCAAAGCACCCTGCTTTTCTCCCTCTCGCGCCTGAGCCTGAGCGACTATAATAAGCGAGCCGCCACCGGCGCTTGGTACGAACTCTACCGCGAAGGCGAGCAGATCTTCGCCATCCATATCGCGGACGACCTCACCGCCGACCTCAAACTCCTCATCGGTACCGTCACCGATAACCGTAACCGTCTAATCCTCTATTGATAAGGAGCGTGCGTATTTATGAGAAAGATTCTTGTTTTAGAAGACGAAGCCACCATTCGCGAATTCGTGGTCATCAACCTCAAGCGCAGCGGCTATACCGTGGTGGAAGCCGACAGCGGCGAGCGCGCCCTGGAACTGCTGGGCGCCAACCCCGATATTGATATCGCGCTGTGCGATATTATGCTCCCGGGCATAGACGGCTTTGAGGTGGCGCGCACCATTCGAGCCAACAGTCAGCAGATCGGCATTATTCTGCTCACCGCCAAAACCCAGGAAACCGATAAGGTGACCGGCTTTATGTCGGGCGCCGACGACTATATCACCAAACCCTTCTCGCCCAGCGAACTGCTGGCGCGTGTCGACGCCCTCTACCGCCGCCTCTCCCTGTCCATGCGCGACGAGGGCAAGGTCTACCAATCCGGTCCCTTCACCGTCGATCTGGTCAGCCGCACCTGCACCAAGAATAACGTGCCCGTCGATTTGACGCAGGTCGAGTTTATGCTCATGAAAACCTTTATGGAAAACAAAAACGTCGCCCTCTCCCGTGCCATGCTGCTGGATAAGGTGTGGGGCGCCGGTCACGGCGGCGAGGAAAAGACGGTCGACGTCAATATGCGCCGCCTTCGCATGAAGATCGAGGACGACCCTTCCGACCCCAAGTA
>CALBKB010000012.1 GCA_937892635.1 uncultured Clostridia bacterium | reverse complement strand
ACCGATCACGTGCTCACCTGTGATATTCATACCCGCGTGCGCACCAAACGTCTGCTCAAAGAGGCGGGCGCCAAGGTGGTATACGGCTTGGATGAGATTCTCAACGCCCCTGTCAACGGCTCGGGCTGCAACGAGAAATACGGTCTGCTCGGTTCCAATAAATCGACCGAGGAGAAGGTCAAGCTGTTCCCCAGAGAATGTAAGGATCTGGTGCTGGAGATTCAGAAGAAGATCTATGACGCCACCGGCAAGCACATTGAGGTCATGGTCTACGGCGACGGCGCCTTTAAAGATCCGCAGGGCAAGATCTGGGAGTTGGCCGACCCCGTCGTTTCTCCCGCCTTTACCGACGGTCTGATCGGTACCCCCAACGAGATCAAACTCAAATACCTCGCCGATAACGATTTCAAAGATCTCTCGGGCGAAGAACTGAGAAAAGCCATCTCGGCTTCCATCAAGGCCAAGGACGGCGACCTCAAGGGTAACATGGCGGCGCAGGGCACGACCCCCCGTCAGCTGACCGACCTGATCGGCTCGCTATGCGATCTGACCAGCGGCTCGGGCGATAAGGGCACGCCTGTCGTGCTCGTCCAGGGCTATTTCGATAACTACACCAACTAACCGTCAAAAACCCCCGAAAGTTCCGCTTTTGGGGTTTTTTGATAATAATTATTATTTTGGAGATGCTATGAACGAGGGATTAATTTCCTATATAGCGGCCTGTCCGACGGCCTATCATGCGGTGGCCTATGCCCGAGAAGCCTTGATTAAGGCGGGTTTTGAGGAGTTGTCGGAGTCGCAGAATTGGACGATTGCCGAGGGGCAGGGCTATTTTGTGGTGCGTGGCGGATCGGCGCTGATCGCCTTTGTGGGCGGTGGTGACGGCTATCGCATCACGGCTTCGCACGGGGACAGTCCGGCGCTGGCGGTGAAATGGCACAAAGACCGCTTGGCGGTTGAGGGTTACGGCGGCATGATCCTGAGCAGTTGGATGGACCGTCCGTTGGCCTGTGCGGGGCGGGTGATCGTGCGAACCGACAAGGGGCTGGAAAGCCGCTTGGTGGACACGAAGGAGCCGATTGCCATTATCCCCAACCTAGCCATTCACCTGGACCGTTCGGTTAACGACGGCAAGAAGCTCAATCCGGCGATTGACCTGCAGCCCATCGGCGCGCCTTTGGGTGAGCGGATGGCGGGAGATGTGGTGGATGCCGACCTGTTCTTATACAATCCGCAGGCAGGGCAGGTGATCGGGGATACGATTGCCGCGCCGCGTCTGGATGATTTGCAGTGTGCCTATGCCGCCTTGACTGCTTTTTTGGCGGCGCCCAAGGCCGGTAACGTCTACGCGCTGTTCGACCATGAAGAGGTGGGCAGCATGACCCGTCAGGGGGCGGCGTCCGATTTTCTGGCGGCGGTGCTGGAACGGCAGGGCGAGCCGTTGCGCAAGAAGGCGCGCAGTTTTCTCGTGAGTTGCGACAATGCCCATGCGGCCCATCCCAATCATCGGGAGATGGCGGATGATGGGGCGGCGGTTACCCTTAACGGCGGCGTCGTTATTAAGCACAACGCTAACCGCAAGTATACCACCGAGGGGGTGACCTCGGCCGTCTTTGCCGAGATCTGTCGCAAGGCGGGGGTGGCGGTGCAGCATTACTACAACCGTGCCGATCAGCCGGGCGGCTCGACGCTGGGCGCCATCCTGTCCAATCAGGTGTCGGTGCCGATGGTGGATATTGGTTGCCCGCAGTTGGCGATGCACTCTTGTCTGGAAACGTCGGGCGCGCAGGCGACCGAGCAGATGGTGCGTGCACTGACCGCCTTTTATGAGCAGGAGGGTGACTATGCTGGTATTTGAAAACGACTATTCGGAGGGCTGTCATCCCCGCATTTTGGAGCGGCTGATGCAGACCAATTTTGACAAGCAGGTCGGTTACGGGTTTGACGACTATTGCGCGGCGGCCAAAGAGAAGATTGCGGCGGCCTGCGGACAGGCGGTGGACGTCTGGTTTTTATCGGGCGGTACCCAAACCAACCGCATCGTCATTTCCAATCTCATCGACGCTTATCAGTCGGTGGTGGCGGCCGATACGGGGCATATCAACGTGCACGAGGCGGCGGCCATCGAGAGCGCCGGACGCAAGGTGCAGTTGTTGCCCAATGTTGACGGCAAATTGCAGGCTTGCGATCTTAAGCGTATGCTGGTCGACTTTTATGCCGACGATCATCACGAGCATTGCCCGTTCCCCGGCATGGTATATCTATCGCATCCCACCGAATACGGCACCCTCTATACCAAAGCCGAACTGACGGCCTTGGCGCAGGTCTGCCGCGACTATCATCTACCCCTCTTTCTTGACGGTGCGCGGCTGGGTTATGCCCTTGCCTGCCCCGAGTCCGACCTGACCCTGCCTGAGATCGCACGGCTGTGCGACGTCTTTTACATAGGCGGCACCAAGGTGGGCGCTCTGTGCGGTGAGGCGTTGGTGTTTACTAAAAATAATACTCCTTCTCATTTTTTGGCGAGAGTGAAGCAACAAGGGGCTTTATTAGCCAAGGGGCGGCTGCTGGGGGTGCAATTTGACACCTTGTTCAGCGACGGCTTGTATGAGAAGTTGGGGGCACACGCCATAGCCATGGCGGCCAAGTTGCGGAGCGTATTTGAGAAAAAGGGCTATGAATTTCACCTAAATTCGCCTACCAACCAGCTGTTTGTGGTGCTGGATAATGAAAAAATGGAACAATTACGCGAGCAGGTGCGGTTTAGCTTTTGGGAGAAGAAGGACGAGACCCGTTCGGTCGTCCGTTTTGCCACAAGCTGGGCAACCCGGGAAAGCGACATTGATCAATTAGAAATATTACTCTAAAAGGAGAGAAGAACCATGGGATTTTTAAGCGGAAAAACAGTGATTATTACCGGCGGCGGACGTGCCGTATTGGCCAACGGCAAGGCGGGCAGCATCGGATACGGTATTGCCACGGCCTATGCCAAGGAAGGGGCTAACATCGTGATCACCGGCCGTAACGTTAAGAAGCTGGACGAGGCCAAGGAAGAATTGGAGCGTCTGTACGGCGTTAAGGTGTTGCCGGTGCAGGCCGACATTTCGGCCGGTTCGGACAATGCCGCCATTGCGGCTGACGTGGTGGCCAAGGCGGTGGAGGCCTTTGGCGGTATTGACGTGCTCATCAACAACGCGCAGGCTTCGGCATCGGGCGTGACCATTGCCGACCACACGGTTGAGCAGTTTGATCTGGCCATCTATTCGGGGCTGTACGCCACCTTCCATTACATGCAGGCCTGCTATCCCTATCTCAAAGAGAGCAAGGGTACGGTTATCAACTTTGCGTCGGGTGCCGGCTTGTTCGGCAATTACGGCCAGTGTGCGTATGCTGCAGCCAAGGAAGGCATCCGCGGGCTTTCCCGCGTAGCCGCTACCGAGTGGGCAAAGGACGGCGTGAATGTCA
>CALBKB010000011.1 GCA_937892635.1 uncultured Clostridia bacterium | reverse complement strand
GCTGTTCAAGGCCAAGGAGCATAACATTGCCCTGTCCTTGCACAGCCCCTATTATATCGTGCGCGGCGCGTGCGCTTTGCAGGATATAGTCAACGCTTTTGAGCCGACTCTCTTCCTTTTCCGAGGACAGCGAGATATAATAGGGGCTGTGCAAGGACAGGGCAATGTTATGCTCCTTGGCCTTGCGCCCGAAGGCTTGCGCCGTCTCGGTCGAAACGTTTACGCCCCGACCGCACTGATATTCAAAACAGTCCAAGCCGTATCGGGAGAGAAAGCCGGGTATTTGTAAGGATGTTTTGTAGCCTTGTTCCTTAAATTCGTCGGGTGTACCGGCGGTGCCGAATAATGCATGCATCATAATCCCTCTTTTCTGATCTTATTTTACCGAATTATCGGTAAACCGTCAATTCCAATCTTGACATTTTATAGGAAAAAGATATAATAGAAGAAAAGCGATGATCGGAATTAGTATCGAATCCTAACGGCACAGAGAGGCGCGGGTAGCTGGGAGCGCGCTGCGGGAAGATTCGGGAAGCTCTCCGTGAGCCGCCCTGCGAAAGCAGGGCCGTAGAGCCTGCGTTACGGGCGTAATGAGCGGCGTCGCATGGCGCAACTTGGGTGGTAACACGGTATATTCGTCCCTTGATATTTCGGGGGACTTTATTTTTTTATCGGAGGATTTTACTTATGCAATGGACATCCCTCAATGATTTGAGAGAAAAATACCTGTCTTTCTTTGAGAGTAAGGGGCATCTTCGCTTGCCATCTTTCTCACTCGTTCCCAAAAATGATAAGTCGCTCTTGCTCATCAACTCGGGCATGGCGCCTATGAAAAAGTTTTTTACCGGTGAGATCACGCCTCCCAGAAAGCGCGTCACCACCTGCCAGAAATGTATCCGCACCCCGGATATCGAGCGCGTCGGTAAAACGGCCCGTCACGGCACCTATTTTGAGATGCTGGGCAACTTCTCGTTTGGCGATTACTTCAAGAGCGAAGCCACCGCTTGGGCCTGGGAATTTTTCACCAAGGTTTTGGAGATTCCGGAAGAGCGCCTGTGGTGTTCGATTTATGAAGAGGACGACGAGGCCTTCGAGATCTGGACCAAGAAGGTTGGCGTGCCTGCCGATCATATCGTGCGTCTGGGTAAAGAGGATAACTTCTGGGAACATGGCACCGGTCCTTGCGGCCCCTGCTCCGAGATCTATTTTGATCGTGGCGAGAAGTGGGGCTGTGGCAGCCCTAACTGCGGCGTAGGCTGTGACTGCGACCGCTACATCGAGGTCTGGAACCTGGTATTTACCCAGTTTGACAGCGACGGCAACGGCAACTACGCCCGCTTGGAGCATCCCAATATCGATACCGGTATGGGACTGGAGCGTCTGGCCTGTGTCATGCAGGACGTGGCCAATCTCTTTGAGGTTGATACTGTCCAGAATATTATGAAGCACATTTCTCAAATTGCCGGCGTCACCTACGGTCAGAACGAAAAGACCGATGTCAGTCTGCGCGTAATTACCGATCATATCCGTTCCACCACCTTCATGATCGGTGACGGCGTCCTGCCTTCTAACGAGGGACGAGGCTATGTGCTGCGCCGTCTGCTGCGCCGCGCCGCTCGTCATGGGCGTTTGCTCGGTATTAACGGTACCTTCCTGCATCAGGTCTGCAACACCGTCATTTCCGAAAACCTCAGTGCGTATCCCGAATTGGCCGAAAAGCAGGATTATATTAAAAAGGTTATCCTAAACGAGGAAGAAAACTTTGCCCGCACCATTGATACCGGCCTCAATCTTCTCGGCAACGAGATTAAAGCCCTCAAAGCTGCCGGCGAGAAGATGCTTTCGGGCGATAACGCCTTTAAGCTGTATGATACCTACGGATTTCCTCTCGACCTAACCCGCGATATCCTGGAAGAGCAGGGCTTTGATGTGGATGAAGAAGGCTTCAACGCCTGCATGAAACAGCAGAAGGAACAGGCGAGAAATGCCCGCGGCAAGTCGGATAACGATGCGTGGAAGAGCAACGAACTGGTCTTTGACAACGTGCCCGCCACCGCCTTTGTCGGGTACGAGGAAAATGCCTGCAAAGCCAAAGTACTTGCCATTGTTGCCGAAGGTGAAATTAGCGGCGAGATTCAGGCGGGTCAGAAGGGTATGCTTATTACCTGCCGTACGCCTTTCTATGCCGAGAGTGGCGGTCAGGGGGGTGACACCGGCGTCATCGTTTGCGGCGA
>CALBKB010000010.1 GCA_937892635.1 uncultured Clostridia bacterium | reverse complement strand
TTTAAAATAAATCCTGGTAGCATATTGTGTTTGTCCATCCACATCAGGGTATTAATTACAATTTTGATTAAAGGACCGGGAATCCATTTCATCAAAATACGCATAAGTTTATCGGTGTCATTTTCGCCGACACGCTTTGTGGTTTCTTTTTCGATGGCATCATCAATGATTTTGGCTACCTCAAAAATAGATTCGGTACCTTCAAAACACAGTTTAATGGTGGTTCCCGTACTGCCATCATGAAGGGAAGGATGTACAACAAAACTTACCCAGATTTTGGGTCTGGCATAAATGCGGCCGTTCATGACAAAACGATTTAATTGAGGACGTAATGCAATAATTCGAACAATGGCGGCAATAAAAATATGCATATAATTAATTTTAATGGATTGTTCTGCTTTTGTTTTAATGTAGGCATCCCAAGGTTCACATGCGAAGGTATCTTCAAACATGTTCATGGCATCATTACGCTCTTTCATAATATAGGGCATAAGGTTATTCGGGATGCCATTGGGGTTTTCGCCAAGGAGGCCGGATTCATGATTACCGATAGGGTTAAAATAACGAAGAACAACGGCATTGAAGCCGGGATCAGCCTTGCAAATATCCTGCAAGATCTCCTCGGTCATCACCTTGGTCATGCCGTAGGGGTTAGTAGCCGAAATGGGATATTCTTCTTTGGCCGGCATCGGATTGTGATCTCCGTAAACGGTAGCGCTCGACGAAAAAACAAAGTTATGTACGCCGTATTTATTCATCGACGCCAAGATATTCATCAAACCAATGAGGTTGTTAGCGTAGTATTTTAAGGGCTTTTCCACACTCTCTCCTACCGCTTTAAAGGCAGCAAAATAGATGACCGCGTCAATATCCCGTCCTTCAAACACCGCATCGCTCTGCTTGGGGTCGGAAAAATCGGCATGGACAAACTCAAAATCCTGCCCCGACACCTCACGGGTACGCGCGAGCGCCAACGGTTTACTGTTGCTGAAATTATCGGCACAAACGATCTCAAAGCCGCTTGCTGCCAAAGCCACACAGGTGTGGGTACCGATATAACCGGCACCGCCGGCAACTAAAACTTTCACCTTGAAAACCTCCTTGGGGCATGTATTATCTTTATCATATAAATGGAAAAATGCAAACAGATAAACAATTCTTTCCTTGTCTTTTTTTTCTTTTCATGATAAGATAACGCCGAGGTGTTTTCCATGAAACAATCACAGCGACTGTCCCTGCTCGCCGTCCTATTGGTCATTGTGGGCATCGGATTATGTTTTATGTCCGTCTTTTTAGGGGATACTACGAATGAATTAACCTTTACTCCCCTATCCGACCAAGAACTGGCCGCCTGCCCAACCAGCGAGCCTCTCGCCTTGCGCGACGTCCCCGCACAGAAACCAATTGCGCTGAGCAAGGCCACCTATCGGCCCGCCGTTTCCGATGATTATTTTGATGAGGTCCTGTTTATCGGCGATTCTCTGACCAACGGTTTGGAATTGTTCGGCACACTCAAAAATGCGTCCTATTTTTGCGCCACCAGCGCCACCGTGGCCGGCACGCTCGCCGATCCCAACCTGGATCGACAATTGTCAGCTCGTCCATATCGCGCCGTCTACGTGATGCTCGGCATCAACGAAATGGGCACCCATCCCACCGTCTACGCCGATCGCGTAGCGCAGCTGATTGCTCGCATCAGCACTCACCAGCCTGACGCCCGCATCTGTCTGCAAACCGTCCTGCCCGTCGTGCCCGAACTGACTTGGTCGGACTCGGTCTTTTCGGTTGCCAATATTCAGGCAGCCAACGCCGCCCTTCGACAATTGGCCGACAACAAACGTGTTACCATAATAGATACCTATTACGCCTTTGCTGATTCAACCGGTCGCATGCCCGACGGTCTGACCCGCGACGGCGTTCACCTGCATCAACAATACTATGCCGTTTGGTGCGACTATCTGCGCACACATATTACCTAAGGAGGCTCGCATGATTTATACATCCGCTGATCAGCTTATCGGCAACACCCCGCTGTTAGAGCTGACCCATATACAAACGAAAGCCAAAGTCTTGGCAAAACTGGAATATTTCAACCCTGCCGGCTCGATCAAGGACCGCGTGGCATTAGCCATGATTAACGACGCCGAGAAACGAGGACGGCTCACCCAAGACTCGG
>CALBKB010000009.1 GCA_937892635.1 uncultured Clostridia bacterium | reverse complement strand
AAATTTACTGACAGAGGGCGTGCCCTCATCGTCAATAATGTACTGGACGAGGCGATAGTTGTCCCCCTCCCACTCCCACGTTTGGAAGGACACCCGCTGCCCCTTGTCCGTCTTGTGGATATAAGGGGGCGAATAAGGGGGCTTATCTTGGAGAAGGGCATCGTAGTCGCGGATACTGGCAACAAAGATGCCGCCCTCTTGCAACTGTCCCACGATGCTGCTCACGGCTTGTTCCAAGGCTTCTCTCGTCAGCATATGGGGCAGGGCGTTATCCATGCAGATGATGACGGGGAACTTCTCAGAAAAGGTGTCCGACAGCTTGCAAAAGTCGGCGCGGACAAAGTTGAGGGTGACACCGTTCTGCGCTGCACGTACCTTTGCCTCGGCAAGCTCCCCTTCGCTGATGTCCGAGGCGGTGACGGGATAGCCCATCGCTGCAAGACCGATGGCCTGCGTACCGATGCCGCAGGCGCAGTCGAGGACGGATGCAGTGGTGTCAAATCCCTCGGCGCGGAACAGCTTATTCAGCAGCACCGCCTGCTCCTTCGTAGTAGCCTGCCAATCGAAAAACAGCTTATCGTACTGGGAGGCCAAGCTATCGTAAAAGGTCTGGGTAATGTCCATATTATTCTGCACTTTCTGCCAGCTTTGCCGCCTGCTCGGCGGCGAACTCCGCCTTGGCCTCGGCAAGCACCTTGCGGTCATGCTTGGTGGTGAGCTTGCGCTCATCGAACTTGGCGAACATATCGGGGCGGCGCTCCATGGTGCGCTTGTAGCTCTCCTTCTTGCGCCAGTCGGCTACGTTGCCGTGGTGACCGCTGAGCAAGACGGCGGGGACTTTTCTTCCGTGCCACTCCTCGGGGCGGGAATACTGGGGGTATTCCAGTGTGCCGTCCCAGTGGCTCTCATCAGTGAAACATTCCTCGTCACCCAGCACACCGGGGACAAGACGGCAGACGGCATCGGCCAGCACCGGCGAACCGTGCAGAGAAATCTCCACCACGTCCTCACCCGTGTAAGAACCGGGCGCGGCAAAATAGGTGACCAAGGACTGGTCCAACTTTTCGCCCCGCTCGTTGACAATATAGCCAAGCACCGCCTTGCGATTCTGTAACGGCTTTGTGAAAATGTTTGATGCGACCTCTTTGGCTCGCTCGCCCGACAGCCGCAGTACCGCTGTCGCCGACCGCCCCGGCGGCGTCATCAATGCCACAATGGTGTCCATTTGCTCTTCCTTTATCAACGATTTTTTCTTATTATATAACAAAAGCCCCGAACAGTGCAAGCGTTCGGGGCTTTCCTTTATGCTTTTTCGGGAAAAAGTGAGATGACCTCCACCTCGCAATCACCGATGCAGATGTCTTCTCCCGCACACTGCAACTGCTCCAGGCGCCGCCGCAGCATGGCAATCCGCTGTCGATTCTGCGGCAAGGACAACGCCGCGCAAATATCACTGATTCCATTAAATAAATGATAATACGCTTCCTTATAATTAAGTAATTCCATTGGTCATTCTCCCCTTTCGTATGTTGTTGACATTATATACCAATTTTTACCATGCCGCAAGAGGAAAACTGTAAATAATTCTTATTTTTTGTAAAATTTTACCTGTTGTTTGTCAAGCCGTGTCGGGGTTTGTCGAAAAAGAAAGAGCCGAGGGATCTCGGCTCTTTTTGTCTTTATTCGGTG
Organism: uncultured Clostridia bacterium; assembly: GCA_937892635.1. Taxonomy (GTDB): domain Bacteria; phylum Bacillota; class Clostridia; order Oscillospirales; family UMGS1783; genus CAKSHC01. The sequence continues at coordinate 2,607 of CALBKB010000009.1, read as the reverse complement.
TCGTCGGCAGCCGAAGATTCCTCTTCTTTTTCGGTGGTTGCCAAATTGACGATGCGGATGTTCTCGGCCAGTTTCATCAAGCGCACGCCTTGGGTGGCACGACCGATGAGGCTGACGTCGCTGGTAGCCATACGGATGATGATACCGTCCGAAGAAATGAGCATCAGGTCCTCATCCTCATTTACGGTGCGAATACCAACCACCTTGCCCGTCTTATCCGACAGTTTGTAGTTGTGGATACCCTTACCGCCGCGGGCCTGAATCTTATACTCGTCCGGATTGGAGCGTTTGCCGTAACCCTTTTCGGTCACCGTCAGCAAGGTCTTGCCCTCGCCCGCCAATTCCATACCGACAACCTCGTCCTCGCCCTGCAAGCGAATACCGCGCACGCCCATGGTCACACGACCCATCGGACGGGCATCGTTCTCGTCAAAGCGAATGGACATGCCTTCGCGGGTACCGATAAAGAGGGTATCGTTGCCGTGAGTGAGCTGTACACCGACCAGATCGTCACCCTCGTCCAAGGCGATAGCGCGCAAACCGCCCTTACGCACGTTGGAATATTCGGAAATGGCGGTACGCTTGATAATACCCTTGCGGGTGCACATGGTCAAATAGCCGTTGCCGTCGTGCTCGGTGCCGCGGATAATGGCGCTTACCTTTTCCTCGGCATCCAGTTGCAGAAGGTTGACTATATTCATGCCCTTAGCCTGACGGCTTCCCTCGGGGATCTCGTAGCCCTTAATGCGGAAGACGCGACCGCGGTTGGTGAAGAAGAAGATATAATCATGGGTTCCGCCCACGATCAGTTTCTCCACATAGTCCTCTTCACGGGTGGTCATGCCGGTCACGCCGCGACCGCCGCGCTTCTGGGCACGGTAGGTATCGGCCGTCACACGCTTAATGTATCCGTTATGGGTCATGGTGAAGACGCAGTTTTCTTCGGGGATCAGATCCTCCACGTCCAGCTCGCCCGCAATCGGGTCGATGGCGGTGCGGCGCTCGTCGCCGTACTTGGCGCGAATGGCCAACTGTTCTTCCTTAACAATCGCCATAACCTTGGTATCGTCAGCCAAAATTACCGTGATCTCCTCGATGCGCGCATGGATCTGGTGAAGTTCGGCTTCCAATTTCTCAATTTCCAAACCCGACAACTTACCAAGCTGCATCTGCACGATAGCCGTGGCTTGCAGATCGTCCAGATCAAACCGCTCCATCAACCGCGTCTTGGACTCGGGAATGTTGGCCGAGGAACGAATGATCTTGATTACTTCGTCAATATGGTCGCAGGCCGTTTTCAACCCTTCCAAAATGTGGGCGCGTTCCTGCAATTTCTTGCGCTCATAGTTAAGACGGCGCACCGTAATGTTGCGCTGATGATCAATATAGCAATCGAGCATCTCGCGCAGGGTCATGGTCTTGGGAATGCCGTCCTTAAGCGCCAGCATATTCACCGAGAAATTGTCCTGCAAGCGGGTGTAACGGTAGAGATTGTTGAGCACCACCTGCGGATTGGCGTCACGCTTGAGTTCAATTACGATCGACATGCCCTTGCGGTCGGACTCGTCACGCAAATCGGAAATGCCCTCGATCTTCTTATCCTTTACGTACTCGGCAATCGTCTTGATCAGCTCAGCCTTGTTGACCAGATAGGGAATCTCGGTCACCACAATGCGGAACCGATCCCCCTTCATTTCCTCAATCTCAGCCTTGGCTCTCACCGTGATCTTGCCGCGTCCCGTATAATAGGCCGAACGAATCCCCGAAAATCCCTGAATAATACCGCCCGTCGGGAAGTCGGGGCCCTTTACTATTTGTAATAATTCGTCGAATGTTAACTCTTTGTTGTCGATAATGGCCACGACTGCGTCAATCAGTTCAGACAGGTTATGCGAGGGGATGTTGGTGGCCATACCAACGGCAATACCCATCGAACCGTTGGCCAGCAGGTTGGGGATGCGAGTGGGCAAAACGGTCGGTTCGGGATGGCGCTCGTCAAAGTTGGGCTGATAATCAACGGTATCTTTGTCGATATCGGTGAGCATCTCGGTAGCAATCTTGGCCATGCGCGCCTCGGTGTAACGGTAGGCGGCAGGCGGATCACCGTCAACCGAACCGAAGTTACCCTGACCGTCAACCAACGGGTAGCGGAGCGAGAAGTTTTGCGCCAAGCGCACCATGGCATCGTAAACCGATGCGTCGCCGTGGGGATGATATTTACCCAGCACGTCACCGACGGTGGTGGCACTCTTGCGATAGGGCTGGTTGGGTGCCAAGCCTGCCTCGTGCATGGTGTAAAGGATACGGCGATGGACCGGCTTTAAGCCGTCACGCACGTCGGGCAGGGCGCGGGCAACGATAACCGACATCGAGTAGTCGATATAGGCCGCCTTCATTTCCTTGACAATCTCAACGGGAGAGATCTTGCCGTGTTCTACCACATCAAATTCCATTGTCCTCTCCCTCCTTATACGTCAAGGTTGCGCACGTACTGCGCGTTCTGTTCGATAAACTGACGACGCGGCTCAACCTGATCGCCCATTAAAATGGTGAAGATCTCATCGGCTCGCACGGCATCTTCAATGGTCACCTGCAACAGGGTGCGGG
>CALBKB010000008.1 GCA_937892635.1 uncultured Clostridia bacterium | reverse complement strand
AAAGAAGACCCGTCATTGCCGGTAACTGGAAGATGAACAACACCCCCGCCCAGGCTCGTCAGCTGGTAGAAGAACTCAAGCCTCTGGTTAAGGATGCCGATTGCGAAGTGGTAGTCTGCGTTCCCTTTGTTGATCTGGGTGTGGTGATCGACGCCTGCCAAGGCACCAACATCAAAGTCGGCGCACAGAACCTGCATTTCGAACCCAAGGGCGCCTATACCGGCGAAGTGAGCGCTGCTATGCTCAAAGAGATCGGCACCGACTATGTCGTCATCGGTCACAGCGAGCGTCGCGAATATTTCGGCGAGACGGATGAAACGGTCAATAAGAAGGTACATGCTGCCCTCAACGCCGGCATCACCCCCATCCTCTGCTGCGGCGAATCGCTCAGCCAGCGCGAGGACGGCGTGACCGGTGAATGGGTGCGTTCTCAGATCAAGATTGCCCTCAAGGGCATTTCAGCCGATCAGGTCAAGAATATCGTAATTGCCTATGAGCCCATTTGGGCCATCGGTACCGGCAAAACGGCCACGGCCGATCAGGCGGATGAAGTCTGCGGCATCATTCGTGAGGTTCTGGCTGAGCTGTATGATGCCGACACGGCCGAGGCTGTAACCATCCAGTACGGCGGATCCATGAACGCCGGCAACTGTGCCGAATTGCTGGACAAGTATCATGTCGATGGCGGCCTCATCGGCGGTGCTTCGCTCAAAGCCCCCGATTTTTCCACCATTGTAGCCGCCGGCTCGAGGTAAGTGCATGAAACCCTTAATGCTGATGATCCTGGACGGTTTTGCCATGACCGATCCGGGCCAATACAACGCCATTGCCAATGCCAAGACACCGCATTTGGATACCCTCTTCTCCTCCTGCGCCATGACTACGCTGGGCGCTTCGGGCATGTCGGTCGGACTGCCCGACGGTCAGATGGGCAACAGCGAGGTGGGACACACCAACATCGGTGCCGGTCGCATCGTTTATCAGGAACTGACCCGTATCACCAAATCGGTGCAGGATGGCGATTTCTTTGAAAATCAAGCTCTTATGACGGCAATGGACACCTGCATCAAGAACGACAGCGCCCTGCATCTGGCCGGTCTTCTCTCTGACGGCGGTGTTCATTCCCACAATTCGCATCTCTATGCATTATTGGAGATGGCCAAGCAGCGCGGACTGAGCAAGGTTTACGTACACGCCATTCTTGACGGGCGTGACGTGGCGCCCGACTCGGGGCTTTCCTACGTCAAGGAACTCATGGCCAAATGTGACGAGATCGGCGTTGGTAAGGTGGCTACCGTTATGGGACGCTACTATGCCATGGACCGCGACAACCGTTGGGAGCGCGTGGTTAAGGCCTATGATGCCATTGCCAACGGCGAAGGTGCCACGGCAGCTTGCCCCGTATGTGCGGTAGAAAACTCTTACAAAGACGGCGTGCTTGACGAGTTTGTAGTACCCTGCGTAATTGACGGCGGCGCACCGGTCCATAACGGCGATGCCTTTATCTATTTCAATTTCCGTCCCGACCGCGCCCGTGAAATTACCCGCACCTTTGTCGATCCTGCCTTTAACGGGTTTGAGCGCAAGGGCGGCAAGAAGGATGTCTTCTATGTTTGCATGACCCAGTACGATGCGGCTATGCCCAACGTAGAAGTGGCCTTTAAGCCCCAGTCGTTGACCAATACGTTGGGTGAATATCTGTCCAAGTGCGGCAAGAAGCAGTTACGCATTGCCGAAACCGAGAAATATGCTCACGTTACCTTCTTCTTCAATGGCGGTCGCGAAGAGCCGTATGAAGGAGAGGACCGTATTCTGGTTGCTTCGCCCAAGGTGGCTACCTATGACATGCAGCCCGAAATGAGCGCGCCAGAAGTGACCGATAAGGTCATCGAAGCCATCAAGACCAACACCTATGATGTGATCATCCTCAACTTTGCCAACTGTGACATGGTCGGACACACCGGCGTCTATGACGCGGCGGTGGCGGCCGTGGAAGCGGTTGACGGCTGTGTGGGACGCATTGTGGAGACCATGCTGGACGTGCAGGGCACCATCCTGCTGACCGCTGATCACGGCAATGCCGATAAGATGGCCGAGGCGACGGGTGAAATCTTCACCGCGCACACCACCAATCCGGTTCCGTTGTTGCTCATCAACGAGCGCGGCTCACTCAAAGAGGGCGGCGTATTGGCTGATCTGGCGCCTACTATGCTGGATCTGATGGGGCTGCCCCAGCCGGAGGATATGACAGGAAAATCTCTGCTGATTCGATAACATTGGGAGGTAAACCTATATGAAAAAAGTTACTAAGGCCGTCATTCCCGCTGCCGGATACGGCACGCGTATGCTGCCCCTGACCAAGGCACTGCCCAAAGAAATGGTGCCGATCGTTGACAAGCCGTCCATTCAGTATATTGCTGAGGAAGCGGTGGCGTCGGGCATTACCGATATTCTCATTATCGTGTCCCGCGGCAAGGAACTGATCGAAAACCACTTTGATCGTCTGCCTGAATTGGAAAGCAATCTGGCCAAGAAGGGCAAAGACAAGGAACTGGAAGAGTTGCTGGGCATTTCGGGTATGGCCAACTTCTATTTTGTACGTCAGAAGGAAATGCGTGGTTTAGGTCACGCCGTATCCTGCGCCCGCTCGTTCACCGGTGACGATCCCTTTGCCGTACTTTACGGTGATGACGTTATCGTTGGCGAAAACCCCGTCTGCCGTCAGCTGATTGATGCTTATGAAGCCACCGGCAAGGCGGTATGCGGCATCAACCAGGTAACCAAGGAGCAGGTGTCCCGTTATTGCTCGCTCAAGGTTGATCCCATGGATCGTGACGGCTGGTTCAACGTAACCGATATGATTGAGAAGCCGGCTCCCGGTCAGGAATTTTCGCTCTATTCCATTCTGGGCCGCGTGTTGCTCACGCCCGAAATTTATGATATTCTTGACAACACCCCGCCCGGTGCCGGTGGCGAAATTCAGCTGACCGACGCCATGTGTGTGTTGGCCAAGAACGGCGGCATGACCGGTGTTGATTTCATCGGTACTCGCTATGACATGGGCAACAAGTTGGAAGTGGCCAAGGCCGGTGTTGAGATGGCGATGAAGCATCCGGTCATCGGTAAGGAGTTTACCGAGTATCTGAAAAATTTGAAACTGTCTTGACAAAAAGAAATTTTTCGATATAATATATCTGTTAATCCTTGCTCCTACGGGAGACAAATGTCCAAAAGGAGGTGCAATACACATGGAAAAGACCCTGAACGCCTACGAATTGATGTATGTCATCGATGCTTTGAAGACGGAGGAGGAAATTGCTGCTCTGGTGCAGAAGTTTTCCGATCTGATCGCCAAAAACGGCGAGGTCGAGAGTGTGGATGAGTGGGGTAAGCGCCGTCTTGCCTACGAAATCGATCACAAGACCGAAGGCTACTATGTTCTGGTCAACTTCAAGTCCGACGCTGATTTCCCCGCTGAGATTAACCGCGTTATGGGAATCACCGACGGCATCCTGCGTTGCATGGTTATTCGCAAGTAAGGAGGAAAGACAATGGCTAATCTGAACAAAGTGATGCTCATCGGACGTCTGGCAGCAGACCCCGAACTGCGTCGCACCCAAAGCGATTTGGCCGTTACATCCTTCTCGGTAGCCGTTAACCGTCGCTACAACAAGGAACAGGCGCAGCAGGCCGTTGATTTTATCGACGTCGTTGCTTGGCGCAATCAGGCCGAATTTGTAACCAAGTATTTCAAAAAAGGCTCTGCCATCTTCGTTTCCGGCTCGCTCCAGGTTCGTCCCTGGAAGGATAAGGACGGTAATAACCGCCGTGCCGTTGAAGTTGTGGCAGACGACATCCAGTTCGTTGATTCCAAGAAGGATTCGGGTGCTGCTCCGGCAGCAGCTGCTCCCTCTTTCTCCACCGGTGCTCCTTCCGATTTTGAAGAGATGACCGGCGAAGACGAATTACCGTTCTAATGAGTTTTTAGGAGGATTTATTCCATGGAAAGACCGGCTAGACCCATCAAAAAGGGCAGACGCAAGGTTTGCCAGTTCTGCGTTGATAAGGTCGAGAGTATTGATTACAAGGATATTGCTAAGCTCCGCAAGTACATGTCCGAGCGTTCCAAGATCCTGCCCAAGCGCGCCACCGGCACCTGCGCCAAGCATCAGCGTATGCTGACCGAGGCCATCAAGCGTGCCCGTCAGGTCGCTCTCCTGCCTTATATCTCTGACTAATGCAGTTAAAAACCCACACCATTTGGTGTGGGTTTCTTTTTTTATATAATCAGCAGGCGTCGATTTTCGGTTACCGTATCGCCGTCCAAGCCGTTACATTGACAAATGCTTTGGGGCGAAACGCGGTATTTTTTGGCAATATCCCAAACCAGTTCACCCTTGTCGGCAAAATAGATGGTAATGGGCGCGCGATTAAGTTGCGGCAAGGGGCGGGATGGGTCAGGTTGTGCCGAACACAGATAGTCGCAGGGGGTATCCTGCCACAGCGCCGCGTCATACCGTACACTCATGCGCACTCCGTCGGGTGTGGGCAACACCGACCAGACGCAGGCCTGCATCTGCGCCCGTCCCGACTTCGACGACGGCAGATCGGCACGGAAGGGCAGCGTATGCTCACGCGCCGTGATTCGTCCCGTATCCTCTTGGCAAAGCAGCACAACGGTACACTCGCCATCTACACTCAGACGGCCCGATTCAGCCTTGCCCGAACAGGAATTAATGAAGGCGTCGGCATCGATCACGAATCCGTCCTCGGGCTGCACGGGCACGGTCAAATCGATATCCACACTTCCGCGCAGACGACCGCTCAGATTGGACAGCAACGTCTGCTCGCGCTGGGCGTCGAGGACATGGGTGGTGGAAAAGGCATCACCGATCAACTCAAAGCGGCGCGACTCGGTGGCGCAGGCGGTGACGGTCAGATCAATCTCAAAGGACAGGCGCCCCTTGCTGCCGTCCATACTCTCTCCGACTTCGGCCTCGATATTACCTACCCGTATTTGTACCGACGTGTCGATATCCTCCCCATAAGGAAGATCCATGAGTTGAGAAAAGGGAAAGGTGTATCGCGCCATGCCGATCTGATCCTCACGGGTGACAAAGAGCGCGCGCACCGACAACTCGCCCTTGACCAGCGTCTTTCCGCCGGCGGCCGTGATCTCGGTCACCGCCGCCTGCGCCCGACACTCGGGTACGGCAACGGGGATACTGTCACACTCGCCTCGCTCGGAAATATGGAAGCGTCGCACCGCGCAGCCAAGTCCGCATCGCGCCTGAACACTATGCACCAAATACAGCATATCCTCCTGCCGCTCGGGGCCGGTCAATGCCTTATCACCCGACAGCGTCAGATAGACCGCCATAGCCGCTTTAAAGGTGACACGGCGTGCTGAGGCCAGACGGCAGGTGACGCTGGGGCGTGCGGCATAGGCATCGCACGAACCCTTTACCTTTTCGGGCAAAGAGAAGGTTTGGGAGAAGGCGGTGTTGGTGCGATAGGAACACAGCCCCTTCTCGTCCTCGGTTTGATACAACAAGGTCAGGGCCACCTCGCCGCTGACCGTGACAACGCCATCCTGCTCCCGCACCTCCTTGACATAGGGCTGCCCCTCGGCGCGCACCACCCGCATAATGGGTGGATAATAATCGGGCAGGCTGGCCGCCTGTTCGCAGACGACCTGCGCGCAGTCCTGATGCAGATCACTCCATATTTTCATATCGATACCTCGTTTCCTTTTTTGTACCAAGATATGAAACAGCGGCAGGGATTATACCCTGCCGCCTTTTCTTATGTAAATTTAAATATTTTCTTGAGTATACTCTTCATCAACGGTTTTGGCTTAACAACGACGATACGCATACACTCACCTCAAAAATAAGAGCCCTGCAAGCAATAAGATAAAGGCCAGGACCAGGATGATGAGCGTATCGGGTATGATGATGGCTACGATGATTCCCACCGATATTCCCATCATAAGCAGCCCGATGGATACAGGTTTGCGTCTTTTCATCTCATCACTCCCATACTGCATTATATGCACACAGGAAGTAATGGTGAAAAATAATCGCTTACTGGCCCAGTTCGGTCCAGACCTGATTATATAACTCGTTGACCTCATTGGGCAGAACGATATACAGTTCGTTCTTGGCCATCAGTTCTTCGTCAGGGAAAACCGCCATATCGCTCCCCTCTTGCTTGAGCAGATCATAAGTCAGCGCATTGGGCGTATAGCCGCAGACCTCTTCGACATTACGCTTACCCGACGCCGCTTCCAGCATAAAGTTGATATACTGATGCGCCGCCTCGGTGTTTTGCGCACCAACGGGGATGCACATGGCGTCGACATAGAAGTTACTGCCCTCGTCGGGAATGGCAAAGGCCAACTTCTCGTTGGACTGCATCATGACCATGGCATCGCCCGAATAATAGGCACCCATGGCAGCCGATTCGCCTTCAAGTTTGTTATACATCTGATCATTGAAATATCCTTGCAGGATGGCTTTTTGCCGTTTCAGTTCACTGCCGGCACCCAAAATTTCGGCCTCATTGGTCGAGTTTAGGGAGTAGCCCAGTTTCTTCAGCGCAATCGCTACCGCATCGCGCTGATTGCCGATCATCAGTATATTACCTTCGTATTTGCTGTCCCATAAAATATCCCAGCTGGTTACCGCATCGGACACCATTTCCGTATTATAGATGATGCCCAGCACACCCCAGAGATAGGGCACTGAATATTCGTTGTTGACGTCGTAAGCCAACCCCTTGAACGGTTCCATGATATTGGCATAGTTGGGAATCTTGGTCATATCCAGTTTCTGCACCATGCCTTCGTTGATCATCTTCCCTACCATATAATCGGAAGGAATGACCACATCGTAATGCACGTTCCCGCCTTTAAGCAGGGCATACATCGACTCATTGGTATCAAAGGTATCGTAGATAACGCGAATTCCCGTTTTCGCGGTGAACTCATCGTTGAGCGAGGTATCCATATACTCGCCCGCATTGTATACATACAGCACCTCACCGCTTGTACCGCAACCGGCCAGAGGGATCAGCACCAAGGCAGCCACTAACACCAAGGCAACAATTTTTTTCATCGACGTTCCTCCATTTTCTTTTTCGGCGTTCTGCGCACGTTGACGATAATCAATAACAACAGAACGGTAATAAACATAAGCGTGGACAAGGCATTGATCTTAGGCGTGATCTTACGTTTTGTCATGGCGTAGACGATCAGCGGCAGGGTTCGCGTGCCGGTACCGGCCGTGAAATAACTGATGATAAAATCGTCAATCGACATGGTAAAGGCCATGATCAAACCGGTAAAGACACCGGGCATAATCTCGGGCAGCACCACTTTGCGCACCGCCGTGAGCGGCCGTGCCCCCAGATCCAGCGCTGCCTCATAGGTGCTCATGTTAAACTGGCGCAACTTAGGCATAACCGAAAGGATGACATAGGGGATATTAAACGTAATATGCGAAATGCACAGCGTCATCAACCCGAAGGGCAGCTGCAACAGCCCGTAGACCAACATCAGAGAAATACCGGTTAGGATATCGGGGTTAAGCACCGGCAGATAGGTAGCGTTCATGATGAGCCCACGGGTCGACTTTTTCATGCCGAAAATACCAATGGCCGCCAGCGTACCAACAACCGTTGACGCCACCGCCGAGATCAATCCCACCGAAACCGTGTTCCACAAGGCCTGCATGATATCCCGATCACGGAAGAGTTCTTCATACCAGCGAAAGGAAAATCCTTGCCACACCGTTTGGGAATTGCCCGCATTGAAGGAGAAAACGATCAGCATCAAAATAGGGGCATACAGCAGAATAAAAACGACAAACATAATGACACGACAGAGGGTCTTGTTCATCCGAGTATCCCCTCCTTCGTTTCTTCATCCATGCCTCGCATGCAAAACAGAGAAATAAGGATAATCACCATCATAACCAGAGAGATGGCCGAGCCAACGCCGGGATTATAGGTGTTGCCCAAAAACTGCATCTCGATATAATCGCCGATGAGCATGAACATACCGCCACCCAACATCTTGGAAATGATAAAGGTGGAAACGGCGGGCATGAACGTCATGATAATACCGCTCATCACGCCGGGCATGGACAAGGGCAATACCACCTTGCCAAAAACCTGAGCGGGTGTAGCCCCCAGATCCTCGGCCGCTTGAATGATATTGCGTTCGATCTTGATCAAAATGGTGTAGATGGGCAAAATCATAAAGGGCAAATAGTTATAAACCATGCCCAGCAATACGGCAAACTGGGTGTTGATGATTTCCACTTTGGGTATGCCAACCATGCCCAACAACTGATTGAGAAGACCGTTGACGTCAATAATATTGATCAACGAATAGGTACGAAGCAGAAAATTCATCCACATCGGCAAAATCAAAAGCAAAAGCATCATCGGCTGCCGATGTTTTTTCATGTGCGCTACGGCATAGGCCACCGGATAGCCCAGTAACAAACAAATACCGCAAGACAGCAGAGCCAGCCAAAAGGAGCGAAAAAAGATACCGCCCAAATCGACCAGACTCGAAAAATTATCCATGGTAAACTGCCCTTGTTGATTGGTAAAGGCATTGACAATGACCAACGCCAGCGGCACCAAAATAAACAAAAGCATCCACACCAGATAGGGAGCCGCCAGACCTCTATTCTTCACTCGCCAGCACCTCCTGGATCCGCTCTTGAATATCCTCCTGCATCTTATGCATGACGTGGATACCGTCAGGCTCAATGCGCAAGCCAACCTCAGCGCTTTCGGCAGGAGCAACCGTGGAACGGATCTGCCAACGGTAGCCGCCCGAGTCGACGATGATTACATAATGCATACCCATAAAGGTGACCGACTCTACGACGCCGATGATCATACCCTCCTCGGGCTTGGTGATCAAAATATCTTCGGGGCGGATAACAACATCCACCGTCTCGTTAACTTCAAAGCCACGGTCGACACAGCGGAAAATGCGGCCCGAAAACTCCACCTTCTCATCGCCGAGCATATGCCCGTCTATGATATTCGATTCGCCGATAAAATGGGCAACAAAGGCGTTTTTAGGCTCGTTATAGATATCGGTGGGCGTGCCGATCTGCTGAATGACGCCCTTGTTCATAACCACGACGGTGTCCGACATGGTCAGGGCTTCTTCCTGATCGTGAGTAACGTAGATAAAGGTAATACCCGTTTGTTTCTGAATGCGTTTAAGTTCGATCTGCAATTCTTTGCGCAGTTTCAGATCCAAAGCGCCCAGCGGCTCGTCGAGCAAGAGTACGCTGGGGGAATTGACCAGAGCACGGGCGATCGCCACGCGCTGCTGCTGACCGCCCGAGAGGGAGTCGACGCTGCGTTTTTCAAAGCCTTCCAACCCCACCAAACGCAACATGTCGGTGGCCAAAGCGTTGATCTTATCCTTTGGCAACTTCTTAAGTTTTAAGCCAAAGGCGACATTTTCAATCACATTCAGATGCGGAAAGAGGGAATATTTCTGGAAAACGGTGTTGACATTGCGCTTATGCGGCGGCAATTTGGTGATATCCTCATCATCAAAATAGACCACACCGTCATCGGGCTGGGCAAAGCCGCCGATGATGCGCAGGGTTGTTGTTTTTCCGCAGCCGGACGGACCGAGCAGGGTGACAAATTCCTTATCCTTAATGGTTAAATTCAAATCATCCAAAATAATCTCATCATCAAACGAGATACTGATGTGTTCCAGACGAATGATATCGCCCGATTTTGTCTGCTGGTTGTCCATCGTCCGACCTCCCTTAAAAAAATTGCCTGCCCCGGTACGGATGGTTTTTAACATTTCCGTATAGGGCAAGCCTTTTCTACTTCTAATATATATAAAAACTCAGATTTTGTCAAGTAAAATTTGAGGGGTCTCCACCGTGCGACCGGCACAGGTCAACCCACTTTCAAAATCGAAAATAACCTTATAGGCGCACAGTGTATATCCGCCCTTCCCGCCGCCGTATTTGGCATCGCCAGCCAGCGGAAACCCGGCATGGGCAAAGGCGGCGCGGATCTGATGGGAACGACCGGTATGCAACTCCACCTCCACCACCGACTGTTTGCCGCGCTTGAGTACTCGGTAGCCGGTGCGAATGGGACGAGCCTCTTTGTGGGGCGCATCGTAGACGGTTACGGTGTTGGTGCGATTGTCTTTGAGCAGCCACGCATTCAACTCGCCTTCGTCGGTTTTAGGCGCACCGACAACGGTGCAGATATAATACTTTTTCACCTGACGCTCGCGAATCCGCTCGTCCATCTCCCGCAAAGCGGCCGCCGTCTTGGCGGCAATGACCAAGCCTTCGGTGTTGCGGTCAAGCCGATGGCAGAGTGCCGGCACAAAAGAGCCTTCCTTGTCGGGATCATACTCGCCCGTTTGGATCAGATGCGCCGTCCAACGCGCGGCCAGGCTATCGCCCGACGAGGCGTGGGTGAGAAGGCCTGCCTCTTTATACAGCACGGCGATCTGGCTATCCTCATAGACGATCCGCACCGTGCCGTCAAAGGTGACCGTTTGGCGCTTATGCTCGAAAAATTCGTCGTTGATATAGAGGGTCAGCACGCTTCCCTCTTGCAACATTTCAGCGCCTTTGGCACGCACGCCGTTAAGCCTGATGCGTTTTTTGCGCAGATACTTATAGATCAGCGAGGTGGGCATGCCGAACCGTTTGATCAAATACTTGTCCAGCCGCTGGCCCGCGTCGTTTGTGTTGATGGTTATTTCTTTCATGCATTTATTGTAACATACCCTGCCGACTCTTGCAAAGGAAAAAATGATGATGTATAATATTTTATTATACTATAAAATAAAGATATGGGAAACTTGATGGGTGTTTTTAAGCTCAAAAGTGAATATCGGCCGACGGGTGACCAGCCGCAAGCCATTGAAAAACTGGCGCAAGGCGTCAAGGATGGCTTAAAAGAGCAGGTGTTGCTCGGCGTTACCGGGTCGGGTAAAACCTTCACCATGGCCAATATTATTGAAAAGGTCGGCAAACCGACCTTGATTTTGGCGCACAATAAGACGCTGGCTGCCCAATTATGCTCCGAATTTAAGGAGTTTTTTCCCGAAAATGCGGTAGAATATTTCGTTTCCTACTACGATTATTATCAACCCGAAGCCTATATTGCCCATACCGATACCTATATTGAAAAGGACTCGTCGATCAATGACGAGAT
>CALBKB010000007.1 GCA_937892635.1 uncultured Clostridia bacterium | reverse complement strand
GACGAGGTCGAGATCATCCGCAGAATGTCCGAAGGCATCTACGATGCAGAAGAAGTTGCCAAGTGCAAGGCTTGGATCGCTGAGAACTGCAAGGAAGGCTGGGACAAGAACCCCGACTTCGTTAAGACTTCCGACGAGAAGAAGGCTGAGCAGTGGGACTTCCTGGCAAAGATGTACTGCATCATCAAGGATATGTTCAACGGCAACCCCAACCTGCCTGCAGGCTGTGAAGAAGAAATGGTTGGCCACAACGCCATCGCCGGCGGCTTCCAGGGTCAGCGTCAGTGGACCGACTTCTATCCCAACTGCGACTTCCCCGAGGCTCTGCTGAACTCCACCTTCGACCACAACGGCGCCCGTGAGCCCTACATCCTGGCAACCGAGAACGACGTTCTCAACGGCATCGGCATGCTCTTTATGAAGCTGCTTACAAACCGCGCGCAGATGTTTGCCGACGTAAGAACCTACTGGTCGGGCGACGCTATTGAAAAATGCACGAATTATTTCATCGACGGCAAGGCTAAAGAGAGCGACGGTATCATCCACCTTATCAACTCGGGCGCATGCTGTCTCGACGCATGCGGTGAGGTCAAGGATGAAAACGGAAACGCGGTCATGAAGCAGTGGTTTGAGATGACCGAAGAGGACTGCGACACGGTTATGGCTAACACCACCTGGAACTATGCCGACCTCGGTTATTTCCGCGGCGGCGGCTATTCCTCCCGCTTTGAAACCAAGTGTGAGATGCCCGCTACCATGATCCGCCTCAATCTCATCAAGGGCCTCGGCCCCGTCTTGCAGATCGCCGAAGGCTGGACCATTGCCCTGCCTGAGCAAGTTTCCGATACGCTGGGGAAGCGCACCGACTACACCTGGCCCTGCACCTGGTTTGCTCCGCGCTGCACCGGCGAAGGCAACTTCAAGAGCGCTTATGACGTTATGAACTGCTGGGGTGCTAACCACGGCGCCATCTCGTACGGCCATATCGGTGCCGACCTGATCACCCTGTGCTCCATGCTGCGCATTCCCGTCTGCATGCACAACGTACCTGAGGAAAAGATCTTCCGTCCCGCCGCATGGAACGCTTTTGGTATGGACAAGGAAGCGGCCGACTATCGTGCCTGCGAAAACTTCGGACCCTGCTTTAAGAAATAAGGAGAATCACAATGACTTACATGGATATTCGTGAGCAGATCTGCGATGTCTGCCATAAAATGTGGCAGCTCGGTTGGGTTGCCGCCAACGACGGTAACGTATCGGTCAAGCTGCCCGACGGCAACTATATGGCTACACCCACCGGCATCTCGAAGAGTTTTATCACGCCCGATAAGCTGGTCATCATCAACGAAAAGGGCGAGGTCATCGAAGGCAACGAAGGCTATAAGCCCTCTTCCGAGATCAAGATGCATCTGCGCTGCTATCAGGAACGCGAAGATGTTCGCGCCGTGGTACACGCCCATCCCCCCACAGCAACCGGCTATGCCGTAGCCGGCAAGAGCATGGACGAGTATTCGATGATCGAAACGGTCATTGCCATCGGCTCCATCCCTCTGACCCCCTATGGCACACCCAGCACCAATGAAGTGCCCGACGCCATCGCCCCCTACCTGCAAGAGCATGACGTCTTTTTGCTCCAAAACCACGGCGCCCTGACAGTCGGCTGTGACCTCATCACCGCCTACTACCGTATGGAAACGCTGGAACTGTTCGCTAAGATCTCGCTGACCGCCCACCTGCTCGGCGGCGCTCAGGAGATCGAAAAGCCGCAGATCGACAAGCTGCTCTATCTGCGCGAAAATTACTACAAAGTCACCGGCAAACATCCCGGTTATAAGCGCTATAACAAATAACCAAAAGAGGAATTGCCCCGCGCAATTCCTCTTTGTTCTTTCGGAGGTAACCGCCATGAAAACCTATCTCGGCATTGAACTGGGCTCAACTCGCATCAAAGCCGTTTCCATCGACTCTCAACACCGCCCCATCGGCTCGGGCAGCTACCAATGGTCGTCCCGCTACGAAAACAACATCTGGACCTATGACCTCGATCAAGCCTGGACAGGGTTAAAATCCGCCCTTTCCGAGATCCCTTACCGTGACGACATAGCCATGATGGGCATTTCCGGCATGATGCACGGATATTTGGCCTTTGACAAAAACTGGCAGCTTCTCACCCCCTTTCGCACTTGGCAAAACACCATGACGGCCGAGGCGGCAGAAAAGTTAACGACACTGTTTGGCTTCAACATCCCGCAACGTTGGAGTATCGCCCATTTGTATCAGGCCATTCTCAATCAAGAAGCGCATGTAAACCAAGTGGCCCATATCACCACGTTGGCCGGCTATATCCATTATAAACTGACCGGTGTTAACACTGTCGGTATCGGCGAAGCTTCGGGCATTTTCCCCATTGACAGCCAAACCTTAACCTATGATGCAGCCATGCTCGATAAATTCGACCAAATTTCCGGCCTTTCGGTCTCGGCGCGGGAATTGTTACCTCAGGTACGTGTGGCCGGCCAAACGGCAGGCACGCTGACCCAAGAGGGTGCCGCCCTGCTCGACGGTCTGCTTACCCCCGGTATCCCCTTTGCACCGCCCGAGGGCGATGCCGGTACCGGCATGACGGCCACCAACGCCATCGCCCCCCGCACCGGCAACGTGTCGGCCGGCACCTCCATGTTCTCCATGATCGTGCTGGAAAAGCCGCTGCGCCGTGTCTATCCCGAGATCAGTCCCGTGACTACCCCGACGGGCGCACCGGTTGCTATGGTTCATTGCACCAACGGCACCAACGATTCCAACGCCTGGTTCTCCCTACTTAACGAAACCGCTCAACTCTTTGGCGCTCAACCGGGCGAGGATCTCTACCCTAAACTCTATGAGAAGGCGCTGGAAGGTGACCCCGATTGCGGACAGGTGCTGGTATGCAACTATTTGTCCGGCGAATCGGTCACCCACCTCAACGCCGGCCGCCCGATGGTGGTACGCCGTCCCGATAGCCGCTTTACCCTGGCCAATTTCTTGCGTGCCACCCTTTACAGTACCATGGCCACCTTAAAGTTGGGCATGGAAATCCTGAAAAATGAAGGCGTAGCCATCGACTCGTTGACCGGACACGGCGGTCTGTTTAAAACGCCGTTGGTCGGCCAAAAATTCCTGGCCGCCGCCTGTAATGCTCCTGTCACCTGCATGCAAACGGCCGGGGAAGGCGGTCCCTACGGCATGGCTCTGCTGACCGCCTATGCCGCTCAAAAGGATAAAAACGAAACACTGGAAGAGTATCTCAACCGTCGCGTTTTCGTTGACACCCCGGGCAGCACCGTTTCGCCCGATCCGGCAGATGTCGCCGGCTTTGCCGCCTATGTGCAACAGTTCCACCGCCTGCTTGAGGTAGAAAAGGAAGCCATAGACAAAATATAATAACACCATAGCAAAAGCGGAGTGAGATCACTCCGCTTTTCTTTTTGGATAGGTGAAATTTTTATCTTGGATGAGCGCCTTTTTGTATTTGGCGATGTAGTATTTGGCCATGGCCAGATTTTGCTCCGACCAATTCCCGCACTCGACGGGACTGGCACCTGGGATCTCCCCTTCATAGTCCAAAATGAAATCGCACATCGCCAACACCCGTTGATACACATCCTGCGAGGTCAAATCCCCGAACATGACCAGGTAACAGCCGGTACGGCAGCCCATAGGACCGAAATAGACAACGTCGTCCTTATCGGGACAGTTTCTCAGATAGGTGGCCCCCAAATGCTCCACGGTATGCAAGGCCGGCACATCCATCACCGGCTCGCGGTTAGGAGCACAAATGCGCAGGTCAAAGGTGGTCACCACACAGGAACCCTTTTGATCGCGGCGTGACACATACAGACCCGGCATCAGGCGCAGATGGTCAATGGTAAAACTGGCAATTCGCTGCATAGTCAATTCCTCCTATTGCCCCCATTATAGCATAGTCAGCCGAAAAAGTAAAATAAAAAGCGAGGTGAATATCACCTCGCTTTTTGCTGTTGCTTTATTCCATTACGATAGCGATCTTAACGCCGGTCAGAGAAATGTTCTTCTCCATAGCGTCAACATACTGCTCAAGCGGATAATGATCGGTAACCAGCTTGGCAACAGGAATGGACATCTCGCGAGCCTTCTTCAGGAAACCAAGGGTTTCGATGTATTCGTTGGCCGAATATACCCAAGAACCAACAAGCGTGATCTCCTTATTGCACAGATCAAAGTGGGGGTTCATGGTGCATTCACCGGCATTGACGAAGAAGCCCATCTCGCAATAGCCGCCGCCGCGACGCACATACTTGTAGGCGTCGGCTGCCGCCTGAGGAACACCGGTGCACTGGAAGACAAAGTCAGCACCGAAACCGCCGGTCAATTCCTGAACCTTGGCCACTCTCTCCTCGATGGTCTTGAGCTCTCTGAAGTTGATCACAGCGGTAGCACCCATTTCCTTGGCAAGAGCCAAGCGGGAATCGACACCGTCAACCGCGATGATATTAACCACGCCGGCCGCTTTGAGAACGGCGATCTGCATCAGGCCGATCGGGCCACAGCCCTGAACCAGGACGGTAGAGCCAAAATTAATGATGTTGGTGGACTTAGCACGGTTCCACGCATGTACGCAAACGCAAGCCGGTTCAATAAGCATTCTCTCGTCAACGCTCATGCCGTTGACAACGAAAATCGAGGAATTCTTGCGAACCAAAATATGCTCGGCAAACCAACCGTTGTTGTGATGCTCTTCATCGTCTTCAATCAGACCGTACACGCCAAGACCGGCGCACAGGTTGGGCAGTTCGGGATAACGGCGGCAGTAATCACATTCGCCGCACAACAAAACAG
>CALBKB010000006.1 GCA_937892635.1 uncultured Clostridia bacterium | reverse complement strand
ACGTACGGATCCACGGGACAGACCACAACCGTTTCTTCTTCCGAAACCCCCTGCACGTCGTGCAGATAGGCGGTGGCCAATACGATCGACGCAAAGGTGTCGCGTCGGCAGGGCTCTACCGAAACGCCAACCGCGTCACCCAACTGATGATACACGGCCGCCACCTGCGTTTTCGAGGTGGCTACCGTGACGGTTGCCCGGGCATCTACACGGCGGATCTGTCGGTAAACGCGCTGCACCATCGACTCGCTCGCTTGGTTGTTAAAGATCTTGATAAACTGCTTGGATCGAACGTCATTGGACAGGGGCCACAACCGCCGTCCCGACCCCCCACACAATAAAATAATATTCATTCCTACTTTTCTCCTTGGTCGGTTATCGGCAGGCGCGAGAGGGGTTATGAAGAAAATCCTCATAGGCCAGGCGAATTCCCTCGGGCAGAGGGGTGCGATAGGTCCAGCCCAGCGCCTTGGCCTTGGAAACGTCCAGCAGTTTTCGCGGCGTTCCGATTCCGTCTGATAGGTCCATCCCAATGCCTTTGCTTTGGATACATCCAATAATTTTCTGGGCGTTCCGTTGGGTTTGGCGGTGTCCCACCGAATCTCGCCGTCATAGCCGACCACCTGCGCCACCAGTTGGGCAAGCGCCTTGATGGTCAGTTCCTGCCCCGTGCCCGCATTGACCGTTTCGTTGCCGGTATAGTGGTTCATTAAAAAGACGCACAGATTGGCCAGATCGTCCACGTATAAAAATTCGCGAAGAGGGCTTCCGTCGCCCCAACAGGTCACAAACGGCAGACCCTCTTCCTTGGCTTGATGGAACCGCGCGATCATGGCCGCCAGCACGTGGCTGTGCGTGGGGTGGTAATTGTCGTTGGGGCCGTAGAGGTTGGTGGGCATAAGAGAAATATACGAGGTGCCATACTGACGGTTCAAATATTCGCAGTATTTTAAGCCCGAAATCTTGGCCAAAGCATAGGCCTCGTTGGTCTTTTCCAATTCGCCGGTCAACAGACAGCTTTCTTTCATCGGCTGAGGCGCCATTCTCGGATAGATGCAGGACGAGCCCAAAAATTCGAGTTTTTTGCATCCGTTTTGCCAGGCGGCATGAATGACGTTCATTTCCAGCATCACGTTTTCATACATAAAGTCGGCCAAGGCGCTTTGATTGGCATAGATGCCCCCCACCTTAGCCGCCGCTAAAAAGACGTAGTCCGGCTTCTCCTGCGCAAAAAAGGCGTCCACTTGCGCCTGTCGGGTCAGATCCAACTGCTCACGGGTGCGGGTGATCATGTTGGTATACCCCTGCCGTTGCAATTCCCGCACGATGGCCGACCCCACCATGCCGCGATGTCCCGCCACGTAGATTTTTGCCTCTTTCTCCATCATAACAACTCCTTCTTACCCTACCGATCGGCTTGCCTTTTCCCGCTTAGCCAGCGCGCGGTCGTGCTCAGCCATAAGGCGGATCAACTCTTCATAACCGGTTTTCTGCGGATTCCAACCCAGCACCGTCTTTGCCTTTGTCGGGTCGCCCCACAAATTATCCACGTCGGTCGGTCGGAACCATTGGGGGTTGACACACACCAGCATCTTTCCGCTCGCCGCATCGTATCCTTTCTCGTCCACTCCCTTGCCCTCCCAACGAAGGGTTATCCCGTTGGCGGCAAAGGCTTTTTCGGTAAAGTCCCGCACGGTATGCTGTTGGCCGGTGGCAATAACGAAGTCTTCGGGCGTATCGTGCTGAAGCATCAGCCACATGCACTCTACATAGTCCTTGGCATAGCCCCAGTCGCGCAGCGAGGAGAGGTTGCCGAGGTAGAGCTTATTCTGCTTGCCCTGGGCGATGCGTGCAGCAGCCAGTGTAATCTTGCGGGTCACGAAGGTCTCGCCACGGCGCTCTGACTCGTGGTTGAACAAGATACCCGAGCAGCAGAACATGTTATACGCCTCTCGATACTCCTTCACAATCCAGTAGCCGTAGAGTTTCGCCACAGCGTATGGCGAGTATGGATGGAATGGTGTGTTCTCGTTTTGTGGCACCTCCTCCACCTTGCCGTAGAGCTCTGAGGTCGATGCTTGGTACACGCGGCAGGTCTCGGTCAGACCGCAAGCACGCACCGCCTCCAATACGCGCAACACGCCCGTAGCGTCGATGTCCGCGGTGAA
The DNA here is from genome assembly GCA_937892635.1 of uncultured Clostridia bacterium. Classification (GTDB taxonomy): domain Bacteria; phylum Bacillota; class Clostridia; order Oscillospirales; family UMGS1783; genus CAKSHC01. The sequence continues at coordinate 110 of CALBKB010000006.1, read as the reverse complement.
CTCTGGCGAGTCGAAGCTGACCTGCACATGGCTCTGCGCAGCTAGGTTGTATATCTCATCGGGGCGCACTTTGCCGATGACCTTGATCAGACCCATCGAGTCTGACATAT
>CALBKB010000005.1 GCA_937892635.1 uncultured Clostridia bacterium | reverse complement strand
CCCTCTGCTTGTAAGGCAGATGCTCTCCCAGCTGAGCTAAGCTCCCATACTGCCGTTCTCTTGCGACGGCTTTGTTAGTATACAACAGCAATAACGTTTTGTCAACACTTTTTTTAAAAAAAATAATTTATTTTTATCTCGCAAAAAAACAGCATAACCTTGACGGTTATGCTGCTTATTTTTGTTAAAATTCAGTCCCACACTGATCGCAGAATAGACTGTTTTCATGGTTAAGAGAATTGCAATTTTCGCAAAACTTCATCCCTCTCACCTGGGCATATTCACGCTCAAGAACTGCCAGCTGCTCCGTCAAGTGATCAATCTGCAATGCCGTATCCTCCAATGCACCATCTAAGAGCGAACGGTTATTCTCATAGAGGAACCGACCAATCACACGATAACACTTTTCAATATCGCGTTCGACATCGCGAATCTTGATCAGCAGTTTACCCTCTTCAAACAAGCTCTTCGTTTTCTTTCCGACCACATCGGCCGCATCCAACACCTTACGGGAAATGTCTTCTGTGTTCATGTTCATCCCTCCTTTTATTTAGTATATCATATTTTTTTCCGTTTGTATATAAAAATATCCGCCACAGCGGCGGATATTTCCATTACAGAAAATTACGGATATCAATAGCCAGTTTCTCTTCCAAATTGATCAAGCGTTTGGCAATATCTTTGGATACCTCATCAGCGGCTTCGTATTGATTTAAATACATGTTCAGAGATTTGACTCCCATATTACAACCGTCCGTCATAAGATCGGCAATTGTTTTATCCGATTCATGCATAGCCATCTTCATGTTGGTTTTTATCCATGACATGCCTTTGGCCATCGGGTCGGGGTCTTTTCCGTGATCCTTATATCGATCCAGCTGCTCACGGATCTCATCCTCTAAAGCGTTATGCTCCTGCTTGCAACGCGACAATAACTGCTTGAATTCATCATCTTTTACGCGATCCAATACCTCGTCAATAGACGCAGTGCCCATCTTAACGCCGGCATCACATTCCCGCAACAAGCGAATGGTATCCTTTTCAATCACAAAGCATCACTCCTTTACCAAGAGTGTGCCCCGTTTATTGCGCCTTATTCAAGGCTTGTTCTATGGCCGAAATTTTGGAGGAAAAATCAGTACGCAAATATTCATACGGATATTTGGGCGAATAGACGCGTTGCGGCGAATCCCCGCCTAATATCTTGCTGGAACTGCCGGCTCCTGCACCAATGACAGTACCCAGATCATCCATCATCAAAATATTATAAAGAGATGGTGTCCCGTCTAACGCCCAGCCGGTGTTTTCCAATGCCGCCACAGCATGCTTTTGCTTATACAAATAATACGGCGCATACCCGCAGCCCTTCAAGCGCTCAACCGAATAGGCAACCATATCCGACGCTGTTTTTGAGCGCACGGTATCGCGAGACTGCGTTTTAAAATCACTCCCCTGCTTTAGGCAAAGGGAATGTACCGTGATGTTTTGCGCACCTAAAGCTATAACACGATCCAACGATTGCGCAAACCCTGCCGGTCTTTCCTGCGGGAGGCCCGCAATCAAATCACAATTGATAGCCTTAAACCCATAGCTGTGAGCCATTTGCATCGCCTGCTCAAATTGTTCGGTAGTGTGCCTGCGGCCAATCGCGGCCAAGATATCGTCATTAAGTGTCTGCGGATTAATGCAAATACGATCGGCACCACCATCATGTACCGCCGCTAATTTTTCATCGGTTATCGCATCGGGACGTCCCAATTCAACTGTAAATTCAAGTAAATCCTTACCAAAATCTCGCCTTATAACGTGCGCCAGATCGGCCAACTGTTGTGCCGACAAAACGGCAGGGGTACCACCGCCGATATATACCGTTTTTACCGATAACCCACGCCGCACCGTTAACTCGGCAATGGACGTCAATTCTTGTTTAAGTGCATCCATATATTCAGGAATCAAGGTGAGCATCTTCTCACCCGCCCCTGAAATAAACGAGCAATAGGCACAACGAGTCGGACAAAACGGAATAGACACATACAGGGAAATATCGTTATTTGCTGTTGGCAAATTAAGCGTCTTGCGCACATTTACAATATCAGCACACAACTGCGCCTTATCCGCCGTCATATCAAACACGTTGGCAAACGCCTCACAAGATAATCCCATGCGTGCATATTCCTTGGCCGGTCGAATACCGGTAAAGGTGCCCCAGTCAGGTGTAAAATCGGTATATTGCACAGCCACGGCAAAAAAGGAGCGCTTGACCGCATCACGCACGGCCTGCGCTTCTTCACCCGCACACGCCACGAAAGCCTCGTATCGCTCATTTTCGGCGCATAAAACCGTGCGACAGCCATAGTTTGGCTGTCGCACCATCTCGCTGATGACTTCCGGACTTCCCTCGTGCGTGCTTTCGCCGGGAAAGAAGGCCGACGCCATACTTTGTAGGTCATAGAGCCGTTGGTGACCGACACAAATCAGTTTCATATTCTATCCTTTCAAAAACGGGTTGAATTTCTTTTCACGCGCCATATCGGTGATGGGGCCGTGACCGGGATATACCGTAAGCCGATCATCTAACGTTTTCACAACACCGTTTATGGTCTCTTGCATTTTATCCGGCAAGCTTTCGGGAAAATCAGTACGACCGATGGTGCCACGCATAAGCGTATCCCCGGTAAAAACGGCATCCTCACATCGAATCATCATACTGCCTGCCGTATGACCGGGTGAAGCAATACATTCAAAATGCAGGCTACCGACATCAAAGCTCTCACCGCCAAACACCAGACGATGCGGCCGAATATATGCCTCACGAATCATTTGTTCCGATTTCGGCGGGAAGACAAAGCGCGTAATGGCACCGCCTTGCTCAAACAGCGAAGCATCCGCACCATGCATAAGAACCGGAGCACCTGTCTGCTCCGCAATTGCCCGGCCAGCAAAAGTGTGGTCATAGTGTCCATGTGTAAAGATAATATACTTTACGGTTACACCCATCTTTTCAATCTCAGCGCGGATGATCTCGGCATGAGAGCCGGGGTCAATCACAACACCGTCCCCGCTCACTTCGTCCTTGACAACATAGCAGTTGGTTTGAAGCGGACCGACAGGAAGTTGAGAAACTAGCATTAGTTAACACCTCTGGTAATAGAAATAACACTTGGTATTTTACGTAGACGAGCAATCACCGATTCGAGATGGCCGAGGTTTTTAATATCGATCGTGACGGTCAACACCACCTCGTCATCGTTCATTTCTCTGATTATCACCGGCATAGTTTCTATGCCGAGCACTTTGCACGCAGCCATTCTGCGGTGTCCCGAGATAAGCTCGTATTCATCCTCTGTATTTTCAAGCGGTCTTACGATAAGCGGTGAGAGAATGCCCTGCTCTTGTATGCTTTTAATCAGGGTGTTCATCTCCTCGTCATCAATAACCTTGTAGGGGTGTCCCTCAAAGTCCGCCCGGAATTGTAGATATGTTAATTTTAGTGAAAAAATCAAACTCTGAAACTCGCTTGGGAGTAGGACGAAACAAAAATCAATAAAAAAACTTAAAAAAATTTAAAAAAACTATTGACATTCAATATAGGATAGTTTATAATCTATACTTGTCAGGAGCAATGCAGGTGTAGTTCAATGGTAGAACCCCAGCCTTCCAAGCTGGCTACGTGGGTTCGATTCCCACTACCTGCTCCATACAACAGGGGACCACTGACATTGGAAAATGTTAGT
>CALBKB010000004.1 GCA_937892635.1 uncultured Clostridia bacterium | reverse complement strand
CCGATCCCTTCACCGGCAAAACCAAGTATCATAACGCCATTGATATCGGTACCCCCAGTGGTACGGCGCTCTATGCGGCCAACTCGGGTACGGTGGTGGCGGTCAGCTATCAGTATGCGGGCGGTTATTACATCGCCATCGACCATGGCGGCGGTTTCTCGACCCGGTATTTCCATCTGAGCAAGCAGTTGGTTAAGGTGGGACAGACGGTTAAACGCGGTGAGCTGATCGGACGCACCGGTAGTTCGGGCGCCGCCGTGACCGGTCCCCATCTGCATTTTGAGTTGCACGGACCCAACGCCAACGGCACCATCGGCCCGCTCAATCCGCTCAACTATGTTAAGCCCTATTAAAGGAGGCTGTTATGAATAAAAAAGTCAGACTCGATGTAACGATCTTTTTGATCGTGGCAGCCATTATCATTTCCTGTCTGGCGACCACCTTCGCCATCAACAGCAAGATCGGTAGCCTTACTGAGGTGCAGGCCGCCTTCTCCAAGATCAAGAATATTGACGATTTGGTCAATGAGCATTACATTGGCGCCATTGACAGCGAATCGTTGGCCAATGCCATTGCCAAGGGTTATATTGCCGGTCTGGGCGATACCTACGCTGCATACTATTCCAAAGAAGAATATCGTGCCTATCAGGCGCAGATCACCGGTCAATACGAAGGCATTGGTTTGACCGTGGTTTGGGTCGACAACGTCGGTTTGGAAATCACCCACGTATCGAAAGGCTCGCCCGCCGAAACGGCAGGGGTGCAGATCGGCGATGTCATTACCATGGTTGACAATACCAGCGTGCTGACGCTGGGCCATGACGATGCCGTCAATAAGTTGGTGGGTACCGTCGGTACGGTGGCTAACTTCACCGTGAGCCGCGGCGCCGAAACGTTGGTCTTTTCGGTTGTGCGTTCTCAGTATGATCAGGTCACCGTTGAGTATCAAAAACTGGGCACCATCGGCTATGTCAAGATCACCGGTTTTAATAAACTGACCGATGACTATTTCAACGAAGCCATCAACGATCTGGAAACACAGGGTGTGAGCGCCTTTATCTTTGACGTGCGCAACAACCCCGGCGGCACCATTGATTCGGTGGTCGCCTGTGTCGACCGACTCATCGGCAAGGGCACGGTGGCTACCGCCATTCGTAAAGATACCGGTGACGGTGCCAACAAGACGGTCTATAACGCGGTAACGGCACAACAGGTCGAACTGCCTATGGTGGTGCTGGCCGATCAAAATACCGCTTCGGGCGGCGAATTGTTTACCGCCGCGTTGATGGATTATGATAAGGCGGTTATGGTCGGTGAATCGACTTATGGCAAGGGCAGCGGTCAAACCACCTATAAGTTGCCCGACGACAGTTATCTGAAAATTACCGACTTTACCTATTATCCGCCTTCGGGTGTTTCCTATCAAATTGTCGGCTTGACCCCCGACACCCGCATTACCCTTACCGAGGAACAGGCCCTCAATCGCTACACCATGGCTTTTCAGGATGATCCCTACATGATCGCCGCTTGCGAAGCGTTGGGCGTCGACGTGGGGGTGCTGGTATCCGAAGAATATGAAAACAGCGACATCGTAGAAGGGGACTAAGCGCCATGATCCGCGATATTCAAGATAAGATCCTTAAACTCAAAAAAGAAAAAGATATTGGTATTCTGGCTCACAGTTATCAAAGCCGCGACATCACCGAGGTTGCCGATGTGGTGGGTGATAGTTTTGCTCTGTCGGTCAAGGCAGGGCAGATGCCGCACAAAACGGTCATCATGTGCGGGGTTCGCTTTATGGCCGAAACGGTCAAAATCCTCTCGCCGGACAAAACGGTTATCTTGGCTAACCCCACCGCCGGCTGTCCTATGGCTGAGCAGATGGATCATCGGATGATCCAGCAGGTCAAGAAGCAATATCCCGATTATGCCGTTGTTGCCTATATCAACACCACCGCACGTCTGAAAACGGTGTGTGACGTTTGTGTTACCTCCTCCTCGGCCGTTAAGATCGTCAAGGCTCTGCCGCATCGCAATATCCTCTTTATTCCTGACAGCAACCTGGGCGGCTACATAAAAAATCAGGTTCCCGAAAAGAATATTATGACCTTGCAGGGCGGTTGTCCCGTGCATGCCGCCGTGCCCGAGCGTTGTGTTATTGAGGCCAAAGCCGCTCATCCGACGGCTAAACTGCTGGTCCATCCCGAATGTCGGGAAGATATCGTTAAGCATGCCGATTATGTCGGTTCGACCAAGGGGATTATGGATTACGCCATGGCCTCGTCCGATACCGAGTTTATCATCGGCACCGAGAACAGCATCGTTGAGCACCTGCAATACGCCTGTCCCGATAAGGCTTTCTATCCGCTGAGCAAGCAGCTGGTCTGCACCGACATGAAGGCCACCACGCTGTTGGATGTCTTGGCCGCAGTAGAAGGCGTGGGCGGCGAGCGGATGGAGCTGGATGAGGATGTACTCAAAGGCGCCCGCCGTTGTATTGACGCTATGATTGCCCTAGGCTAATAAAAAGTCCCTCATAAGAGGGACTTTTTTGCATATACTGCTTTGAGGTGATGGTGGTGATCGCAGTCGTGTGCCAAGGGCGGGAGAGCAAGTGGTCTTGCCGACAGTACGGCGCGTGGATGGTGTATACCTTGCCGCGCAGGGTAACCAAAAAGGTCAGACAAAGGATCGAAATGGATGCCCTGCTTGCCGGTTGCCGCTATTATTTACCCACGCCCGAAGGGCAGTTTTTATCCGAGAGCCCGCTTTCGGCTTTGAGCGCCGAGGAGTATCGGCTGTTGCGCCTGCCCGATGCGGCGGTGCTGGCGGCCGAGCGCTTACAGTTGCCGCCCGCTCGTTGCCCGGCGCAGGTGATCACGCCTATCGTCAATTATTGTTGTGAGAAGACGGTGGTGGCTCTTTCGGGTTGTTGTCGGGATGTCACGCTGGTCACGCCCGATCGGGAGAGGGCAGGGCTCTTGCTCTCTCAGATGCTGCGCCGTTACGGTCTGCCGTTGCGTTACGCCGATGTGCCCAATCTGCTGGCCCGGGGGGTTATATGCAGTTTGGGTCAGAGGGAGAGTTTGGCGGGTGGCCGTGCAGGGGAAGGGCGTATTTATGTGGCGCAGGATCTGTTTGAAGTTGATTTTGTGCCGCCTTTTGCCACCGAGTTGCCCGCTGTTGAGTTGGCGGGTGCCCTTTATGCCGCCACCCGTGCCGATTGGCTGCGAACCCTTGCCGTCACGCGAATATTGCCACTTGACAAATAGGGCGCATACCGATATAATATTCCTTGTTATGCGAGTACGTATAACCGATTTTATTATGCCTATTTCACAAATTTAGAGAAAGCTGGATGATATGATGCAAAAGCAGGTAACACTTACCGAGCAGGGCTACAAACAAATCAGCGAAGAACTGGATTTCTTAAAAGGCTCCCGTCGTGCCGAGGTGGCCGAAAAAATTAAAGTGGCCAGAGGCTTTGGCGATCTTTCCGAGAACGCCGAGTACGATGAAGCTAAAAACGAACAGGCGCAGCTCGAAGCGCGCATTGCCGAATTGGAAAACACGCTGAAAGTGGCGGTTGTTCTTTCCAAGGATCAGATTAAGCACAATACCGTATCGCTCGGCACCACCATCTCGGTGCATGTGGTCGAGCCCGATTTTGAAGAGGACGCGCAATTTGATATTGTAGGATCGAACGAAGCCAACCCCATGGAGGGTCGTATCTCGGACGAAAGTCCGGTGGGTAAGGCGCTGGTTGGTCATATGGTCGGCGAGACGGTGGAAGTTGAAACCGCCTACGGTATGACCACTTATGAGATTCTGGCTGTCACCCCGACGGCGTAACGACACTTGATGCAGGCGTGTAACAGGCTCGTTACACGCCTGTTTTAAACGAGGAGGAATGAAAACGATGGAACAAGAACAGATCGTAGATATTGCCGAACAAAAACAGGTGCGTTTGGACAAACTGTCTGAAATGGTCGCCGCCGGCAACGATCCTTTTACCCATGTTAAATACGATGTCACCGCGTACAGCACCGACATCCATGAGAATTTTGAAAAATGGGAAGGCAAAGAGGTGTCTCTCGCCGGCCGCATGATGAGCAAACGCGTCATGGGTAAGGCCTCCTTCTGTAATATACAGGACCTTAAGGGTAATATCCAGTCCTATGTAGCCCGTGACAGTCTCGGCGAAGAGGAATACAAGGCTTTCAAAAAGCTGGACATCGGTGACATCATCGGTATCGAGGGCTCTGTCTTTAAAACCA
>CALBKB010000003.1 GCA_937892635.1 uncultured Clostridia bacterium | reverse complement strand
CGACCGCTCTGTTTTTCTTATCCGAAGAATCCTTTTTTCTTGGGTAGGGGGCGCAGGGGCGGGGAGAAGCGAACGAAAATAAAGTCGTCGCCCACCCGTTCAATATCGCACCAAGGGATTTCATATTCGCCGCAACGGTCGAAGAAGGATTCCTTTTGGCCGGGCACGACGATGGCGACGATCTTTCCGGTATCGGTTTCAAACATGACGTCGGTGACACAACCCAGACGGGCGCCGTCAATGAGGTTGATGACCTCTTTTTCTCCGAATTCGCTGATCCTGCAATGACACAATCGGATCACCTCCTAAGTCATTGTATGCGATTATGGGGAAAATTTGAAAAAAATCAAAAAAAGACTTGCATTTTCGCCACAAAGCCGTTATAATAATCAAGCGACGGACGATTAGCTCAGTTGGTAGAGCATTCGCTTGACGTGCGAAGGGTCACAGGTTCGAGTCCTGTATCGTCCACCAAATAAAGGCAATACCCATTCGGGTATTGTCTTTATTTTTTACTACCAAGATATAGGACTCGAAGGGGCGGTAGTGAATTGGTGTCCGGTGGACACCAAGAGCCGCCCCAGCCCGAGCCGCAGCGAGGGAGAGTGCCTGTATCGTCCACCAAATAAAAGGAATACCCCAACGGGTGTTCCTTTTATTTTTTATTGATAAAATGCGAAAAAAGGCTTGATTTTCCAAGTCGGTTGTGGTAATATAGTTGAGCAATTCGCACGCTGTCAGATGGGTTGGGTGTGCCGCAAGGTCCCAAATCAGATGATGACGGCGGAGGAAAAACATTTTTTGGAGGAAAGATCATGGCAGTAATCTCTATGAAGCAGCTCCTCGAAGCCGGTGTACATTTCGGTCACCAGACAAGAAGATGGAACCCCAAGATGGCCGAGTATATTTTTACCGAGCGTAACGGTATCTATATCATCGACCTGCAGAAGACGGTTAAGAAGGTAGAAGAAGCCTATCTGTTCGTTCGTCAGATCGCTGAGGAAGGCAAGGACATTCTCTTTGTCGGCACCAAGAAGCAGGCGATGGACGCCGTTAAGGAAGAGGCTACCCGTTGCGGCATGCATTATATCAATGCTCGCTGGCTGGGTGGTATGCTCACCAACTTCAAGACCATTAAGACCCGTATCCGTCGTCTGGAACAGCTGCACAAGATGCAGGAGGACGGCACCTTTGATATGCTTCCCAAGAAGGAAGTTATCAAGCTCGAGCATGACATTGAGAAGCTGGAGAAGTATCTCGGCGGCATCAAGAACATGCCCAAGCTGCCCGGCGCTCTGTTCATTGTTGATACCAAGAAGGAGCATAACGCCGTTTCCGAAGCTCGCAAGCTCGGTATTCCCATCGTGGCTATCGTTGATACCAACTGCGATCCCGATGAGGTTGATGTAGTTATCCCCGGCAACGATGACGCCATCCGCGCTGTCAAGCTCATGTGCGCTTGCATGGCCAATGCCGTTATCGAAGGTAAGCAGGGTGAGGCTTTTGTGGAAGAAGCCGAAGAAGCTGCTACCGAAGAAGTCGCTGAATAATTATCACGCGCCCGCCCTGATCGGGCGGGCGTATCTATTGATTATAGGAGGAAAATATCATGGCTTTTACCGCGAAAGATGTTCAGAATTTGAGAGAGAGAACCGGTTGCGGCATGATGGACTGCAAAAAGGCTCTGGTTGCGTCCGACGGTGACGTGGATAAGGCGATCGAGTTTCTGCGTGAAAAGGGTCTGGCCGCTGTGGCCAAAAAGGCCGGCCGTATCGCCAGCGAAGGCGTAGTGGCTATCTTCAACAACGGCAAGGTGGCTTCGATGGTTGAGGTTAACTCTGAGACCGACTTTGTGGCCAAGAATGCCGATTTCGTTGCCTTCTGCAAGGATCTGGCTGAGGTTATTGCCAACACCAATCCTGCTGATGTTGACGATCTGAAAACAAAGTCCATGGGCGGTATGACCGTTGCCGACGTGCTGCAGGAGAAGGTGCTCACCATTGGTGAAAACATCTCCATCCGTCGTTTCTATCGTACCGAGCGTCCGGCTGTTGACTATGTCCACGGCGGCGGCAAGATCGGCGTTCTCACCGAGTTCGATACCGATTGCACTGCTGACGATGCCGGTTTTGTTACCGTTGGTAAGGACGTTTGCATGCAGATCACCGCTATGAATCCCCAGTTCCTGGATCAGACGGCGGTTGACCCTGAGGTTGTTGCCAAAGAGAAGGCCATCATCATGGCTCAGATTAAGGAAGATCCCAAGAATGCTTCCAAGCCCGAGCAGATCATCGAGAAGATGGCTGCCGGTAAAATGGGTAAATATTTCAAGGAGAACTGCCTGATCGAGCAGTCCTTTGTTAAGGATGATTCGATGAGCGTTGGTCAGTATGTGGAGAAGGCTGCCAAGGAGATGGGCAAAACCATGAAAGTGGTTGGTTATGTCCGTTTTGAGAAGGGCGAAGGCCTGGCTAAGAGAGAAGACGATTTTGCTGCCGAAGTTGCCGGCATGGTAAAATAAGTTTTAACATAGAATAAGCATGAGGCCTCGGTCTCATGCTTTTTTCTTAGGAGGATCATATGAAGGTATTACTCATCAATGGCAGCCCCCGCAAAGAGGGCTGTACCTATACGGCTTTGTGTGAAGTGGCAAAGACGCTGCAGGACTGCGGCATCGATACTGAGATCATTCAAGGCGGCGCCGTGGGGCAGGATTGCACCGGTTGCGGTGCCTGTCGCAGTTACGGCAAGTGTGTCTACGATAACGATTTGGTCAATGAGCTGGTGGAAAAGGCCAAGGCGGCCGATGGCTTCGTCTTTGGCTCGCCCGTCTACTACGCTTCGGCGTCGGGTGCATTGCGATGCTTGATGGATCGTTGTTTTTATTCGGGCGGCTCGGCCTTTGCCTATAAGCCGGCGGCGGCCGTGGTCAGCGCACGTCGCGGTGGTTGCACCAATGCTTTTGATCAGATCAATAAATATTTCACCATCAATAATATGCCGGTTGTGCCCTCGCAGTATTGGAACATGGTTCACGGCGCGCAAGCCGATGAGGTCAAGCAGGACGAGGAGGGCATGCAGACAATGCGCACCCTTGCCAAAAATATGGCCTGGCTGCTCCGCTGTATTGAGGCGGGGAAGGTGGCCGGTATCGACCGTCCGACGCAGGAGAAGAAACTGCGCACCAACTTTATCCGATGATCTGGCGCCGATGCACCGACCAAGACCTGCCGCAGGTAGCCGCCCTTTTTGCGGATGCCCACGCCTTTATGCGCGCCCAAAACCTGCCCCAATGGCAGGGTGACTATCCCAATGCCGAGGACGTAAGGCGGGATATGGCGCAGGGGATCGGCTGGGTATTGGTGGAGGAAAAGGTTCTGGCTTATGCGGCCTTGCGTGAGGGCGAGGAGCCGACCTATGCCTATATCGAGGGTGCTTGGCAGAGTGATGGGCCTTACCTGACCTTGCATCGGGTGGTCGTTGCTGAGCGCGGGAAAGGCTATGTCGGTCAGGTATTTGCGCAGGCCGCGCGGATGGCGCGATGGCTGCGGATCGACACCCACGAGAGTAATACGCCCATGCGTCGAGCCATTGAGAAATTCGGTTTTGCCGAATGCGGCGTCATCTATGTTGAGGATGGCTCGCCGCGTATCGCTTATGAAAAAAAGACAGTGGAGTAATTCCACTGTCTTTTTTAGTCAAGGATATGTCCGTCGGTCGAGATGGTGACGATGCGCCAGGGAATGAACTTGCCGCTTTGTTGCAGGGCGCGCCTTACCGCCTGTTCGATGCCGCCGCAACAGGGCACTTCCATGCGCGTGACGGTCACGCTTTTAATGTCGTTATGAGCAACAATTTGGGTGAGTTTTTCGGTATAATCGCCCTCGTCAAGCTTGGGGCAGCCGATGAGGGTAATATGATTGCGGATAAACTCGTTATGAAAATTGCCGTAGGCGTAAGCAGAGCAGTCGGCGGCGATCAGTAGGTTGGCGCCGTTAAAATAAGGCGCATTGACGGGTACCAGTTTGATCTGCACAGGCCATTGCTGTAACTGACCGTTGACAGCAGTCGGCGAGGCGGTTGAGGGGGTGCGCTCAATGGCTTTGGCATGTGTGCCGGGGCAGCCGCAGGGGAGCGGCTTTTGCGCCTTGGCGGCTAGCACCGCGGCCTCATTATAAGCAGGTGCTTCACGCTCCTCAAAGGAGATGGCATTGGTGGGGCAGGCGGGTAAACAGTCGCCCAGACCGTCGCAATAATCCTCACGGGTAAGTACCGCTTTGCCGTTGATCATGTTAATAGCACCTTCGTGACAGGCGGCAGCGCAGGCGCCACAGCCGTTGCATTTATCTTGGTTGATCTTAATTATTTTACGAATCATAAAAAACTCCCTTCTGCCTCTATTATACGGAGAAGGGAGTTCGTTATCTGTTGTTTTTCCAACAAAATCAGGCAATGACGCGCACGCGAATGACACCGTCAATGGCTTTGAGGGCGGATACGATATCCTCGTCGGCCTTTTCCACATCCAGAAGGGTGTAGGCGATATCGCCCTTGGATTTATTGAGCAGGTTTTCGATGTTGATGCCCTTATCGCCGAAGAGGGTGGTGTATTGACTGATCATGGTCGGCTTATTCTCATGCACGATGCAGATACGGGGCAGACCCGACGGGGCCATCTCGACAGCGGGGAAGTTGACGGCGTTGACGATGTTGCCGTAG
>CALBKB010000002.1 GCA_937892635.1 uncultured Clostridia bacterium | reverse complement strand
TGCCGGGTTTAACAACGGCTACCCAATACTCGGGAGCGCCCTTACCTTTACCCATACGGGTTTCCAGGGGCTTACGGGTGATGGGCTTGTGCGGAAAGATCTTGATCCACACCTTACCGCCACGCTTGGTGTAACGAGTCATGGCGATACGGGCAGCTTCGATCTGATTGGCAGTGATCCATGCCGGCTCTTCGGTAGCCAAACCAAATTCGCCGTTGGAAACGGTGTTGCCCACCAGGGCACGACCGGTCATTCTGCCGCGGTGTACTCTTCTGTACTTAACTCTCTTAGGCATTAACATTGCGGCGGCCTCCTTCTCTGCGAGGTCTTCTGTCGCGGTTCTCGCGACGCTCACGACGCTCTTCCGTTACATTGGTACGAGCCTGGAGGACTTCGCCTCTGTAAATCCAAACCTTAACACCGATACGACCGTAGGTGGTGTTCGCCTCGGCGAAACCGTAGTCGATATCGGCACGCAGGGTCTGCAGAGGAATGGTACCCTCATGATAATGCTCGCTGCGGGCGATCTCGGCGCCGCCCAGACGGCCGGATACGCAGGTCTTGATACCCTTAGCGCCCAGACGCATGGTGCGCTGGATGGCCATCTTCATAGCGCGGCGGAACGAGGTGCGCTTCTCGAGCTGGGAAGCGATATTCTCGGCAACCAGCTGAGCATTCAGGTCCGGCTGCTTGATCTCAACGATGTTGAGGGGAGCGACCGGCTTGCCGATCATCTTTTCGATGGCGGCACGATATTTCTCAATCTCAGCGCCGCCCTTGCCGATAACGACACCGGGCTTGGCACACTGAATGGTGATGCGGATCTTGTTGGTATTTCTCTCGATCTTGACGGCAGGAACACCGGCAGCATAGAGAGTCTTCTTCAGGTAATCACGGATCTTCTTATCCTCGACGAGCAGATCGCCGAACTGATGATCGGGCGCATACCATTTAGAATCCCAGTCTTTAATGATGCCCACACGTAAACCGTGGGGATTAACTTTCTGGCCCATGCTAAAACCTCCTGTTCCTTATTCTTTTTCCTTGACAACCAAGGTGATGTGGGACGTTCTCTTCAGGATCCGGTAAGCCGAACCGCGGCTACGAGGCTGCATTCTCTTAAGAATGGGGCCGGGGCCGACGAAGGTCTCGGAAACGATGAGATTCTCCTTGTTCAAATGCAGATTGTTCTCTGCGTTGGCTACGGCACTATCGAGCAGCTTAAGCAGATAGGCGCTGGCAGCCTTCGGGGTGTTTTTCAGTATCGCTCTCGCCTCAACGACCGGCTTGTTGCGGATGAGATCCTGCACAATAGTCACTTTCTGAGGGGAAAGACGAACGAAAGTCACAGTAGCTTTTGCTTCCATTGTCATATTCCTCCTTAAGCACCGGTCTTCTTGGCGCCGGCATGGCCTCTGAAGGTTCTGGTCGGAGCAAATTCACCGAGTCTGTGGCCAACCATATCTTCGGTCACATATACGGGAACATGCTTTCTGCCGTCATGAACGGCAAAGGTATGTCCGACAAAATCCGGGAAAATGACAGATGCGCGAGACCAGGTTTTGAGCACACGCTTCTCACCGGCCGCATTCATTTCCTGAACTCTCTTCAGAAGTACGGGCTGTACAAACGGGCCCTTCTTAACACTTCTACCCATTGAATTACCTCCTTACGCAGCCAAATTATTTGGCATTGCGTCTCTTGACGATAAATTTGTCGGACTGAGCCTTTTTGGATCTGGTCTTGTAGCCCAGAGTCGGTTTGCCCCAAGGGGACACAGGACCGGGACGACCGATGGGGGATTTACCCTCACCACCGCCATGCGGGTGGTCGTTCGGGTTCATGACCGAGCCGCGGACGGTAGGACGGATGCCCATGTGACGCTTACGGCCGGCTTTACCGATGACTACGTTCTCATGATCCAGGTTACCGATCTGACCAATGGTAGCCTTGCAGTTAAGACGGATCAAACGGACTTCGCCCGACGGCATACGGACCTGAGCCATGCCGTTCTCTTTGGCCATCAGCTGTGCAAAAGCACCGGCCGTTCTGACCAGCTGGGCGCCCTTGCCGGGGTACATCTCAACGTTGTGGATGATGGTACCGACAGGGATGTTTTCAATCGGCAGGCAGTTGCCGGGCTTAATGTCGGCGTTGGCGCTGCTGATGATGGTGGTTCCAACCTTCAGATCCAGCGGAGCCACGATATAAGCCTTCTCGCCGTCTTCATACTGAATCAGAGCGATGTTGGCGCTGCGGTTGGGGTCGTACTCGATGGCCAGAACAGTAGCAGGAACATCCATCTTGTTTCTCTTGAAATCAATGATTCTGTACTTGCGTCTGTTGCCGCCGCCCTGATGGCGAACGGTGATGCGGCCGTTGTTGTTTCTGCCCGAATGCTTCTTCAGAGAAGTCAGCAGGGACTTTTCCGGAGTGGACTTGGTGATCTCATCAAAGCTGAGCACCGACATGCCACGGCGACCGGGAGAAGTAGGTTTATACTTTTTGATACCCATGTCTGTATTCTCCTTCTCAATTACTGCAGGCTGTCGAAGAAGCCAATGGTCTTCGAATCCTTAGTCAGCGTGACGGTGGCCTTCTTGCGCTTGGCCGTGGTTCCCATGTGCATGCCGACTCTCTTGGGCTTACCCTTGACGGTGACAGTGCTCACCTTGGCGACCTTAACCTTGAAGATCTCCTCGACCGCCTTGGCGATCTCGATCTTGTTGGCGTCGGTGGCCACTTCAAAGGTGTACTTCTTATCTTCAAGACCGCTCATGCTCTTTTCGGAGATGATCGGCTTGATGATTACATCATAAACGGATTTCATTATGCATACACCTCCGTGATCTTCTTAACGGCATCTTCCGTGAGGATGAGCTTGCCGCTGTTGAGGATGTCGTAAACGTTGAGCTGACCGACGAAGGTGGTCTTATTGCCCTCAATGTTACGAGCAGCCAGAACGACGTTCTTGTCGACATCAGCCGTAACAATCAGGGACTTCTTCTCAACACCCAGGGCATTGAGCATGTTGGCCACGGTCTTGGTCTTGATCTCTTCAAGCTCGATGGCGTTGACAACGATCAGATCGTTATCGGCCAGCTTGGAAGACAGAGCCGAGCGCATAGCAACCAGCTTAGTCTTCTTGTTGAGAGAATAACGGTACTCTCTGGGCTTGGGAGCGAACACGATACCGCCATGAGTCCACTGCGGAGCGCGGGTGGAACCCTGACGGGCACGGCCGGTACCCTTCTGACGCCAAGGCTTGCGGCCGCCGCCTGCAACTTCGGCGCGGGTGAGAGCCGACTGAGTGCCCTGACGCTGATTAGCGAGATAGTTGACAACGACAGCGTGCAAAACGGAGCCGTTTACTTCTGCAGCGAAAATGGCATCGTTCAGCTCGATCTGGCTGACCACTTCGCCTTTCATGTTAACAACATTAATGTTAGCCATTGTTTTTATCCTCCTTACGCTTTCTTGGAGGACTTGATGAACACAAAGCCACCCTTGGGACCGGGAACGGCGCCCTTGACAGCGATGATGTTATCTTCAGCCTCTACCTTGACAACAGCGAGGTTCTGAACAGTAACCTGCTCGTTACCCAGCTGACCTGCCATGTGCTTGCCCTTGAGGGTCTTGGACGGATCACTGGCGGCACCCATGGAACCCTGACCGCGGTGATACTTGGAACCGTGGGTCATAGGACCGGTGTGCTGGCCCCAGCGCTTGATGGCGCCGGCATAGCCCTTACCTTTGGAAGTGCCGGTGATATCAACAGCCTCGCCCTCAGCAAAACGCTCGACGGTGAGAACATCGCCGACGTTGAGGGTGGCAGCATCGTCAAGATCAAACTCTTTGAGTACGCGCTTGTAGGGAGCGCCGACCTTGTCGAACTGGCCCTGCTCAGGCTTGTTGAGCTTCTTGGCGGTGACATCGTCGAAACCAAGCTTAACGGCTTCGTATCCGTCGACTTCAACCGTTTTCTTCTGGATGACAACACAGGGGCCTGCTTCGATCAGGGTGACAGGCAGGCAGTTGCCGGCCTCATCGAAGACCTGTGTCATGCCTAACTTTTTGCCGATGATGGCATTCTTCATGATGTTTTTCTCCTTTTCTGGTTATTGGTTGGCGCCTTTGCACCAACATGACCCCGGCGCTTACAGCTTGAGTTCGATCTCTACGCCAGCGGGGAGTTCAAGGTTTGTCAGAGCTTCCATCGCCTTCTGAGAAGGTTTCAGGATGTCAATCAGACGCTTGTGGGTGCGCATTTCAAACTGCTCACGCGAATCCTTATACTTGTGCACGGCACGCAGGATGGTTACGATCTCCTTCTTGGTAGGAAGAGGAATAGGACCCGAAACCTCTGCGCCGTTACGCTTCGCGGTGGCAATGATCTTCTCGCAAGCCTGGTCGATCAGATTGTGATCGTAAGCTTTGAGTCTGATTCTTACCTTTTCCTTTACTGCCATTTGCTCGCCTCCTTAATTTTTTTGGCAAATTGGTTTGGCGGCCATGAAAACCTAACACGCCCTCTTGCGTTTCGCACCTCTCCACAAGAAAACCGAATCCCTGCACGCACAGGTATCCGGCCTTGTTGAGCAAAAGAGGTACGTAAACACGTACGGTAATGCCGGTTTTCATATTACGCCCGGTTTAAAATCGGACTTACTCCGCGGAAATTACCCGGTTTCCCGGCAACCTTCCGCATCATCGCATTTTAGTCGCTAATACACTATAACAGAAAGCGCAAGAGAAATCAAGCATTTTTTTATTTTTTTTGAAAAAATTTTTCTTCCTATTATAATAGGCTTGAAAATTGCGACCGGTCATGCTATATTATCATATATTACTATAATAAGGAGTCCCTATGGATCTGGCTAATCTGTTATATCCCAATCAAATACCAACGCCTGAGGAGCTGGAGGCACGCTATCCCGAACGGCAACTGCCCGAAGGTGCCAAGGTAACGCGGTTCGCCCCCTCCCCCACCGGCTTTGTTCATTTCGGCGGGTTGTTACCCACCCGTATCTCGGAGCGCCTGGCGCACCAGAGCGGCGGCGTCTTTATATTAAGAATTGAAGATACCGACCAAAAGCGTAAGGTCGAGGGCGCCGAAGAGAATCTGTTGGAAACCTATAACTATTTCGGCATTACCTTCGATGAGGGCGTTCCTATCGACGGCGATAACGGCGCATACGGCCCCTATCGCCAAAGCGCTCGCCGCGATATCTATGCCGCCTTCGCCAAGAAACTGGTCGAGGAAGGCAAGGCCTACCCCTGCTTCTGCACCGAAGAAGAACTGGCCGCCATTCGCGAGCAGCAAGAAGCCAAAGGGGTTGACCCCGGCTATTACGGCCAATGGGCGGTATGGCGCGATGCCGATGCCGAGCAGGTCAAAGAAAAACTGGATGCCGGCGTGCCCTTTGTCATTCGCTTTAAGAGCCAGGGGGATCCGTCGCATAAGATGAAGTTTACCGATCTGGTCAAGGGTGAGGTGGAAATCACCGAAAATCACATCGACCACGTCCTGCTCAAATCCGACGGCATCCCCACCTATCACTTTGCTCACGCTGTCGACGATCACCTGATGCGAGTCACTCACGTTGTGCGCGGCGAGGAATGGCTGCCTTCTCTGCCCTTCCACATTCAGTTGTTCAAGGCCCTGGGCTTTAAGCAGCCCAAATATTTGCACTGCTCTCAGCTGATGAAGATGGAAGGCGATTCCAAAAAGAAATTGTCTAAGCGGGATAAAGCCGCCGCCTTGGCCGATTATAAAAAGGAAGGCTACGCCCCCGTATGCATCACCGAGTATATCATGACGTTGCTTAACTCCAACTACGAGGAGTGGCGCACCGCCAACGCGGACAAGCCCTTTTCCGAATTCCCCTTCGCCATTAAAAAACTTAGCGCATCGGGCTCCCTCTTTGACTACGATAAGCTCGACGACATCGCCCGCACCACCGTATCGCGCATGAGTGTCGATGAGGTATATGCCGCACTGACCCTGTGGGCCAAAGACTATGACCCCGCCTTTGCCACCCTGCTCACCAGAGATGCCGACTATACCAAGAGCATTCTCGCCATCGGTCGCGGCGGCAAGAAACCGCGCAAGGATATTACCACGTGGAGCGGCGTCAAGGATTATGCCGGCTTCTTCTTCGATGAACTGTTCACACCCGATTACACCACCTTAACGGGTGATGACGTCAACGCCATTCTCGATCGCTATGCCGATCTTTACGACCATACGGCCGATCAAACAACTTGGTTTGATACCATCAAGGCGATGGCCACCGAATTCGGCTATGCCGCCGAGACCAAGGCCTACAAAACCAACCCCGACGCCTACAAGGGTCACGTCGGCGATATTTCCAATATTCTGCGTGTCGCCGTAACCGGCCGAACCGCCTCGCCCGATATGTATGCCGTCATGCAGATTTTGGGGCGCGAGCGCGTACTGGCCCGACTGACTGCCGCAAAGGAGAGATAACATGGAACCTTCCAATAACTTTATTCATGAGATCATTGATGCCGACCTGGCGGCCGGTTATCCCCATGAAATCCATACACGCTTCCCGCCCGAGCCCAATGGCTATCTGCACATCGGCTCGGCCAAGGCTATCTGGATCAACTGGTCAACCGCCAAAAAATACGGCGGCAAATTCAATCTGCGTTACGACGATACCAACCCCGTACGTGAGGATGATGAGTATGTCCGCTCCATCGAAGAAGATCTGCGCTGGCTGGGCGCCGTGCCCGACGGCGGCATCTTCTACGGCTCCGACTACTTTGAAAAATGTTACGAGTTCGCCGAGAAACTGATTCTCGACGGCAAGGCCTACGTTTGCGACCTGAACCCCGAGCAGATGCGCGAATATCGCGGCACTCTCACCGAGCCGGGCAAGCCCAGCCCTTGGCGCGACCGTAGCGTCGAAGAAAACCTCAAACTCTTCCGTGAAATGCGTGACGGAAAATACAAAGAAGGCGAACACACCCTGCGCGCCAAGATCGATATGGCCTCGCCCAATATGAATATGCGCGACCCTGTCATCTACCGCATCGTCTACGCCACCCACCACCGTCAGGGCAACAAGTGGTGCATCTATCCTATGTATGACTTTGCCCATCCCCTGCAAGACGCCCTGGAAGGCATCACTCATTCGCTGTGCTCGCTCGAATTTGAGAACCATAGACCGCTCTACGAGTGGGTAGTCGATAACGTCGGCGGCTTTGATCCGGCACCCAAGCAGCGCGAATTCGCCCGCCTGAACATCACCTATACCGTTATGTCCAAGCGCTATCTGCGCGAGCTGGTCGAAGGCCACCACGTCGATGGTTGGGACGATCCGCGTATGCCGACCCTGTGTGGTTTACGCCGCCGCGGCTACACACCCGAAAGCCTCTTTAAGTTTGTTGAAACGGCCGGCGTAGCCAAGGCTAACTCGATCGTTGATTATGAACTGCTGGAACACTGCATCCGCACCGATCTCGACCCCGTCGTACCTCGCCGCATCGCCGTGCTCGACCCCTTAAAGGTGGTCATCACCAACTATCCCGAGGACAAGACCGAAACCTTTGACCTGCCCAACAACCCCAAGGATGAAGCGGCCGGCAAGCGCGCCGTTCCGTTTGGCCGCGTGGTCTACGTTGACCGCGAGGACTTTATGGAAAACCCGCCCGGCAAATTCTTCCGCCTTAAACCCGACGGCGAGGTTCGCCTGATGGGTGCCTATATCGTCAAGTGCAATAAGATCATCAAAGACGAAGACGGCAAGGTTACCGAACTGCACTGTACCGCCGATCTGGAAACAGGTTGCGGTATGCCGGCTGACGGTCGCAAGGTCAAGGGCACCATTCATTGGGTCAGCGCCGCTCACGCCGAGCAAGGCACGGTGCGCGTCTATGAAAAACTCTTCACCATTCCCAATGTCGGCGATATCCCCGAAGGCGCTTCCTATCTCGACTATGTCGATCAGCACTCCTGCAAGACCTATACCAACGCCATGCTTGAACCCGGTTTGGCGCAGGCGCAGGCCGGCGAGCGCTTCCAGTTTGTCCGCACCGGCTTCTTTATCAAAGATCCCAAGGACGGTGCCTTCAACCGCATCGTAACCTTAAAGGATTCCTATAAACCCAGCAAATAAAAAAAGAGAACGGTCATAATGACCGTTCTTTTTTTCTTATCTTATTGTAATCATCAAGCGCCCGAATCGCCTGTCCACCCATAGGTAAAATCGCCGTCATGTTAAAGATGGTGGTCAGTGCAATTCCGATATCACCCAAGTCCCACACAAAAGAAGGCTGGGCAATGCCACCGACAAACAGCATGATCAATGCCAACACCTTATAAGCCGTTTGCGACCACCAGTTATCACCACACAAGTAGGCCACGTTCGACCGTGCATAGTAAAGAAGCCCGATAAAGGTGGAAAAGCAAAACAAAAAGAGGGTAACGGCGGTAAAGACTACGCCGAAGTCGCCCAGATAATGATGCATGGCCGCCTGTAACAACCCCATGCCCTGCTGTCCGGCAATGGCCGATTCGGGGGCCAGCAAGACCAGCATAGCCGTGCAAGTACAGATAACAATCGTATCAATGATCACGCCCAGGGCCTGAAACAAGCCGCTCTTAGCCGGATGCGATACCTCGCCGGCCGCCGACGCACAAGGCGCCGAACCGCTGCCCGCCTCATTGGAAAAAAGCCCGCGTTTGACGCCAAACATCAACGCACCGCCAAAACCGCCCGCCGCCATTTGTCGCAGCCCAAAGGCTTCTTCAAAAATACGGGAAAACACGGCAGGAATTTGGGTGATATTCAGCCCAATAATCACCAGCGTGATCACAAAATAGGCAATGGCCATGATCGGCACCATAATATCCAGCACCTTTACCGTGGCATTTTTACGCAGCACGATAACAGCCGCCAATATCAGCAACACCGCCGCCGTGATCCATGGCGCGATACCAAAAGCGTGGGAAAAGGCATCCGTAACCGAATTGCTGGCAATCTGGCTTACACCGCACCAGCAAACCAAAGCCGATACAGCGAAGAGCACGGCAAGAATACTTTTCTTCTTTTTGCCGGCAAACAGCGCATGAATATAGTAGGCCGGACCGCCGCGCTTACCGCCGTAAAGCGGGTCATCCTCGTTATGAATCTGAGCCAGCGTACCCTCAACGTAAGCCGTCGCCGAACCAATCAGCGCCGTTACCCACATCCAGAACACGGCACCGGCACCGCCCAATGATACCGCCGCCACAACGCCGGCCATGTTGCCCATGCCGATACGGGTGGCCGTCGATACGATCAAGGCCTGCCAGCCCGATAGGCCGCCCGTTTTGGTTTGATTTTTCTCCACCGAAATGCGGATCATTTCGGGGAACATACGAATCGGCAACAGCTTGGTGCGCAGGGTAAAATACAGTCCAACCGGTATCAAAATAAGCACCAAAAGCGGAATTTCCACCCCAAAAAGGGTGAAAACGGGCTGATTTCCGAGCAATAATTGATAGATAAATCGCAAAAAAGCCATTATTTCTTTCTTCTTTTCCTCTTATTATATAAGAACATATATCCCACATACAAAGCCAGCGCGATGACAGCCAAAACCATCAGTACCGTCACGATCGGGTGAGAGAAAAATTGGCTCAGCCGATAGCGGATCGTCATACCTGCGTCCCTCTCGGCCGTCTGACAGGCCAGAGCCGGCACTTGCCCGATGACGGTACCGTCATAGGCAACCGTAATGGTGCCTAAAACGTCCCCTTCCCGCACCGGTGCTTCAACCTGCTCGGGCGCGTCGACGCTTAACGAGATCAAGGACGAATCATAGTCGGTGGGCACCACGTAGGTAAAGGACTCGCCCGATACCAACATCACAGTATCGGTATTGCGGCAAAGGATGACCTTGGTGCCGGCACAGGCCTTGCCGGCGCGCAACACGGTGATGCGCTGATAACCGGTGCGCACCCATTCGAGCATCGCTTTGATCTGTCCGTAATGAACGGCCGCATCGTCACCGGCATTGAAAACAGCACAAATAACCTTCAGCCCGTTCACATCACAGCTTACACCCTGCGAATAGCCGCCGGTCTTGGTGTAATGATTCTTAATACCGACGGCGTGGGCATAACCGTATTCGCCCGAACCAAGCAGAAGATTGGACGAATACATCAATCGCTCCCCGCTGACGTCGGTGGCCGGCATCCGATAAAATGCGGTGTCCGATATCGCCAACAAATCGGCCTTCTCTGCAAAGGCCGCCAACAACTTCACCGCGTCACGCGCGGTAGTATAGCTCTCGGACGACTGCCCGTGGGTATCGGCAAAATGGGTGGCTTTCATGCCCAGCGCAACGGCTTTCTCATTCATAGCCGCTACAAACTCTTCAATGCTGCGTCCGGTGGCCAAGGCCAGCGCATTGCAGGCTTCATCGGCATTTTTCACCAAAGCGGCATGATACAGATCCCGTACCGTGACCTGTTCGCCCACCTGAAAATTGAGCCCCGAATGATAAGTAACGCCGCTGAAAAAACCATCGGCAATGGCCACCGTCTGATCAAGGTTCAAGCTTTCGTCGGCCAGCAATACCGTCATAACCTTAACGGTGAAGGCGGCAGGCACACTGCCGTCGGCATTTTTCTCATAAAAAAACTCGCCGGTTCCGGGATCATAAACAGCGGCACCTTGTGCCGACATGCCCGGACAAGGCACAGATGTCTGCGGCAGAGCCGCCGATACCGGCAAAATCAACAGAAGGATTACTACTATTATAGAAAGAAAACGTTTCATATCTTCTCCCAAAATTATGTTTTTTTCATTATATCATAACGCCCCTGAACGATGCAAGAGTAAAGAGGAAGGACCGCCCTTTTTGTGGGCAAGAAATCACAAGATAACTCTTGAAAAATATGGGAAAATGCGATACAATAAATCTGTATCATTATATACTAATAAAATTCAGATAGGAGAACTAGCATGGCTTACAACAAAAAAACTGTGGAAGACGTTTGCGTAAAGGGCAAAAAGGTCCTCGTTCGCTGCGACTTCAATGTCCCCCTCAAAAACGGCGTGATCACCGATGAGAACCGCATCAACGCCGCTCTCCCCACCATTGAATATCTCGTCAATAACGGCGCTCAGGTCATCCTTTGCTCCCATATGGGCAAGCCCAAGGGTGAACCCAAGCCCGAGTTGTCGCTGGCTCCCGTAGCCAAGCGTCTTTCCGAAAAGCTGGGCAAGCCTGTTGTTTTTGCCGCCGATGCCAACGTGGTCGGCGATAACGCCAAGGCCGCTGTTGCCGCTATGAAGGACGGCGATATCGTACTGCTCGAAAACACCCGCTATCGCGCCGAAGAAACCAAGAACGGCGAGGCCCTGTCGGCTGAGCTGGGTTCCTTGGCTGATCTCTTCGTAAACGATGCCTTCGGCACCGCCCACCGCGCTCACTGCTCGACGGTTGGTGTCGTTTCCCACGTTGACCAGGCCGTGGCCGGCTATCTCATCGGCAAGGAGTTGGAGTATCTGGGCAACGCCGTAGACGCTCCCGTTCGTCCCTTTGTTACCATCCTCGGCGGTGCCAAGGTGGCTGACAAGCTGACGGTTATTGAAAATCTGCTCAACAAAGCCGACACCCTCATCATCGGCGGCGGTATGGCCTACACCTTCCTGGCCGCCAAGGGCTACTCGGTTGGTACTTCACTGCTGGATGAAACCAAGATCGACTATTGCCGCGATATGATGAAGAAAGCCGAGGAGAAGGGTGTTAAGCTTCTGCTTCCCGTTGACTGCACCATTACCAAAAACTTCCCCGATCCCATCGACGGTGAGATTGAAGTCCAGGTGGTCGATGCCGATAAGATTCCTGCCGATATGATGAGCCTGGATATCGGTCCTAAGACGGCCGCGCTCTATACCGATGCCGTAAAATCGGCCAAAACGGTTGTTTGGAACGGACCGATGGGCGTGTTTGAGAACCCGACTCTGGCCAAGGGCACCATGGCGGTTGCCAAGGCCATGGCCGAGACCGATGCCGTTACCGTGATCGGCGGCGGTCCCGCGGGGCTTCTTGCTGCCACCGCAGCCGCCTAACATTAGTGAGCAGGTAAGCAATGTTAAAAGTAATATTTTCGATTTTTTCATTGGTTTTCCTTTCTGTAATAAGTTATAAAAATTTCATTATTCATAGTATACCACAAGGTATGGTATATGTCATACCTTATTTTGACGTTTTATAGCACAAAAATAGTTGGGGATTTTCGGTGGTTTTGTGGATATATCAAACTGATGAAGAAGATACTGTTCCTTATAAAATGATAAATCTTCTATTTCTTCATCTGTAGGTAAATATTCATTTCGTAAAATATTTACTTTTTTAGATTCTTTCTTCTTATTTATTGTAACAGCACTAGTCTTATCAATTAAATCCATATTATCTATTTCTTTACTCATATTATACCTCTATTTCGCTTTATAAGTTCAGCCCTAGTGAGAACTTCTAAATTCTCGAGTTCATTATTATAAATATCTCCCGGGCAGTATTTCCGTAATATCAAGTTTACCAAAGCCTGCCGTCTGCT
>CALBKB010000001.1 GCA_937892635.1 uncultured Clostridia bacterium | reverse complement strand
TCATGTACTGATGACCGTACAAGGACGGCCGATAGACGACGTTAAAGCATTGGAAATAAACGGTATCCTGACCCAGATTGATATAATTCTGGCCCAACAGTTTAGCCCCGCCCATGATGGCACGCAACGGATTGGTCCAAGGACCGAAATAGGTTTCGGATATATTTTTGGCATAGCGTGCACCGTTGACCAGCGTCGTATATTCGGGCGTGGGGTGGGCGCCGTAATTGAAATAGTTGTAATAGCCCTCATACCCGCTGACGGTGCCGAAGGAAAGGGCTGAACCGGTTGCCCCCTGCTCCTGCCGCAGGCGAGAAGCCAGATGCAACGGACTGACGCCCGATTGCTTGGCCGCCTCCATAATGACCTGCGCGTGGGTATAGGTTGCCCCATCGGCCTCGAAGGGCTTGGTAGCGTCCATAAAGGTGTTGACCAAGATGTTCTCAACGCCCTCTATGGTATGGTTATTCACATCGTAGGACTGGCTTTCAAACATGAAGATGCTGGGGTCAGTCAAGAAATTGCGGGGGTCGAGATAATACTGAATGATATGGGAGGATGCCTGCACCCAGTAATACCCGTCACGACCGATCAGGTTGCCGTTGGCATCCACGTCGGTCCAATCAATATAATAGTCGGGGCTAGAGCGATGGGTTAATTTTTTACCCAATTGGGTTTCGGCCGCCACCACCTCGCTCCATTCGAGCTGGGTATCAACGGCGATAAATTGCCAGTTGGGATAGAGGGCGTGCAGGGTGCTCAGACCTTCCCAATAGCTTTGAGGGAAGCCTTGGGATGCCAAATATTCTTCATATGTACCGTCTAGCACCAGTTCGCGCACGTGGACATAGTCACCGCTGATCCAGCCGGTGACATTGCCCGAAGCCACGTTGCCGTTGATCTGATACCAAACGGTGGAGCCGACGGTCGTTTCATCCAAAATCATAACAACCGCACCGGTATAAAGAAACCCGAGAATATTGGTTCCCTCGGTACCGGCTCCGTCACGCACGCGCAGTTCGTTGTGAGTAACCGTGCCGATGCGCTTGACGGTTTGGGCCGAAACCCGATCCGAAACAAAGACGGCAAAGACGGTAGCAACGATCAGCAGCATGGCTGTAAGTTGTATCCATTTCTTTTTCATGTATACCACCAAATATGACATAGTTCTACGCTGTATATCATATCGTATTTTGCCGCAATTTTCAACTGTATTTTATTAATTTCCGCACATTGCCAGCCAACCGGCTCTTATGCATACGGTTTGGCCAAGGCCAGCAGGGTGTTCCACCACTCGACCAATTTGAATTTTATTTGGATATGCGGTTCGCGTGAGGTGGCCAACACGCCCGATTCGCCAAGCGCCTGAGCGCTTTGCTCAATACTGCCGCCAAAGCAGAGGGGCGGATAGAGAATACACCACCAATTTCGCCCCTTAGCCTGACCGATCTCCAAGCGCAAGGCATCGTAGAAGCCGGCCGGCAGGCGGGTACCGTTATCGTAATCCTTGGTGGGGAAGAAGGTATGCTCGAGGCTTGCCCGTACCGAATGGGAACAACCGTTTTCCTGCAAGACCCGGCGGGCGACCTGCTCCAAA